>JAYVPF010000080.1:0-8448 GCA_043757535.1 Burkholderiales bacterium | reverse complement strand
TGCGCGCCTTGACGCTGCCCGCGACGTGAATTGCGCCCGAGAACAGCAAAAGCTTCTCGGTGAGCGTGGTTTTGCCCGCGTCGGGGTGGGAGATGATGGCAAAGGTGCGGCGGCGCGCGACTTCATTGGTGTGCAAAGTGGTCACTAAGAACGGTTCACATGCGTGAAAACCCTTGATTTTAAAGGAGTTCCGGGGGCGACAGACGGCCACACCGTCGTCAATCAGCGACTTGTAATTTTTTGTAATCGGACGGCACTTTGTCGGCGAAGGCAGCGTCTATCTCGTTACAGACTCACTGGCAGCAGTGCCCAACTCATGTAACAGACCGAGCATCTAAGTGTTTAGGCGCTCAAGCCATCAAGGAGATACCCCATGAAAAAGATACTCATTCTCGGCGCAGCGATCATCTCGGCCAGCGCGGCCCTCGCGAGCACCGCGTCCAGCGCCGCTGAAGGTGCCAAGCATTTCGGCTACGGTTACGGCAACGGTTATTACCGTCCCGCTTATGTTGCGCCCGCGCCGGTTCGCCCGTATTACGGACACGGGTACGGAAACGGCTACCGCGGCGGTTACTGGCACGGTAATCGCTGGATCGCGCCGGTCGCAATTGCCGCAGCAATCGGTGGCATCGCCATCGCCGGTAGCTCCTACTACTACAACCAGCCGACCTACGTTGCGCCTTCGTACTACGCGCCTGCCGCAGTGAGCTACGGCGTGAATTACGCAGCCCCCATTGCGGATGGTTTCAGCTACGCCGACGTTAACGGTGACGGCTACATCAGCTATGAAGAAGCCGCCGTATATCCACACTGGCAGCGCAATTTCGGTCGCATGGATCGCAATCGCGACGGCTACCTGACGCGCGACGAAGTGGCTGGCTGGCGCTATCGTTAATTTGGCTAAATGCGGCAAAGCCCGATTAGCCGACGCATCACAATCATTCTGGAGGATTCGATGAACGCATTTAAATCCATCGTCGTGGCGGCTATCGTGACGCTTGTCGCTGGTGTCGCTACGGCGGCATCAGGCGGCAAATTCGGCGCAGCTGACGGCAACAAGGATGGCGCGCTGACCAAGGCAGAAGCCTGCGCGGGCAAAACGCGCCATATCTGCAAAAACTTTGAAGCGATTGACGCGAACAGAGACGGCGCGGTAACGCGCGCTGAGGTCAAAGCGTTCCGCAACGCCAAGCGCATCGCCAAGGGTTTGCCAGCCAAAGCGTAGCGCTGTTGAATTGGACGCAGCAGCGACGTCCGGCGCGCAACACATTGCGCGCCGATGTTATTTTTACTGACTCGCCGCGAACCGCCTCCGGCAAACACTGGCTCTGAGTCTTTCATTCTTGAAAAGATTCGACGTGAACATTTTGCGTCACAGCAAAACCGGAGTCCTGAGTGTTTCCAGAACGCACGTCTTGCTACTATCGTTGCAACACGGCAATCAACGAAGAAGGACTGGCAATGCGTTCTGACTTGTTACCCCACGCACTCAACCGCGAATTCCCCGAGCTGGCCGCTGCGGTTGCTCATCTGACGGACAACGACCCACACTTTGCGCACTTGCTCAAAAAACATGATGCCATCGACGCGCAGATCACCGATGACGAAACCGGCGTGGCGCCGATGGGGGACGTTGAATTGGAGGGCTTGAAAAAGCAGCGCCTGCACGTGAAGGACGAGCTCTACCGGATGGCGTCTGCCGCGAAGCGGTAGCTAGCCGCTCCTACCGCAAGGCCATGCTGCCTCTTGCTATGATCATTGGAGAACATAGAAAGCAGGGGAGGCCCCATGTCATTCGCCAACAAAGTCATCGTCATCACCGGCGCGTCCGATGGCATTGGTGCAGAGCTAGCGCGGCAATTATCGACAGACAAACCAAAGCTAGTTCTTGCGGCGCGCAGGCGCGATGCCCTTGAGGTCGTTGGGCGGCAATGCGAAGCGGCGGGTGCGCCAACGCTATGCCTCGTCACCGACGTATCGGTCGAGGCGGATTGCCGCGCGCTGATCGCAACAACGGTTGAAAAGTTGGGCCGCATTGATGCGCTGGTGAACAACGCAGGCGTGTCGATGCACGCCAATTTTGACGAGATCACCGATACCTCCGTCTATGAAAATCTGATGCGCGTCAACTTGATGGGCAGCATCTGGCCGACGCATGCGGCGCTACCGCACTTGAAGTCGAGCAAAGGTTTGCTGGTTGCGGTTGCGAGTCTCGCCGGGTTGATCGGCGTGCCGGGCCGAACGACTTACTGCGCTTCAAAATTTGCGCAGACGGGATTCTTCGAAGCGCTGCGTATCGAATTACAACCGCAAGGGGTTGCCGTGTGTATCGTTTATCCCGGGGTCGTCGCGACCGAAATTCGGCGCAATGGCTGGAATGCGAAGGGCGAAACGGCGGGCACGTCGGGTTTGAGCGAAACCAATGCGATGAGCGTAAAGGAATGTGCCGGTTTGATTGTGTCAGCGATGCGTTTGCGCAAACGGGAAGAGGTGATGAGTGCCAAGGGCAAATTAGGCCGTTGGCTTAAGCTCATCGCGCCTGCGAAAGTCGATGCGATGGCGAGAGCAGCGTTGGCGAAAGAGCACTGATTGTTGGAAGTACGTTCTGCCCCCTCTCCCTTGAGGGGAGAGGGTCGGGGAGAGGGTGACGGCGGCGTGATGAGAGATGGTTGGCAATACCACGAACCCCCTCACCCTAGCCCTCTCGCTTGACGGGACAAGGGACTTTCTCCATGTAAGCAGGGCAAGCGATCCAGACGCTACAAATACGCCGCAGTATTTCTCGTTTGAGCCGCCACCGCGTCACGATATTCGGCTTTGAGGCGCTCAACCAAAACCGCCGTGGTCGGCACATCATCCATCTGTCCGACGCCTTGCCCGGAACCCCAAATATCTTTCCACGCCTTCACGGCACCACCACCAAAATTCATCGAAGTTTTGTCTGCACTCGGCAAATTGTCGGGATCGAGCCCCGCCGCTTTCACCGAGGCTTTCAGGTAGTTGCCGTGGATGCCGGTGAACAGCGATGAGTAGATGATGTCTTGCGCTGCGGAATTCACAATCGCTTCCTTGTAAGCGTCGACCGCGCGAGCTTCCTGCGTTGCGATGAAGCGGGTGCCCATGTAGGCGAAGTCCGCACCCATCGCCTGCGCGGCGAGGATGCTCGATCCATGCGCAATCGCGCCAGACAGCGCAATCGTCCCACTGTAGAAGCGCCGCACTTCGCGCACCAGCGCAAACGGCGACAACGTACCCGCGTGCCCGCCCGCACCCGCGCACACGAGGATCAGCCCGTCCACGCCGGCCTCTAGGGCTTTCTCGGCATGACGAATCGAAATCACATCGTGCATTACGATGCCGCCCCATGCGTGCACCTGTTTCACCACGTCGCCCGGTGCGCGCAGGCTGGTGATCAGCATCGGCGCTTTGTACTTTTCGCACATCTGCATGTCGTGATCGAGGCGATCATTGCTGGCGTGCACGATCTGGTTGACGGCGTATGGCGCAATTCGTCTTTTCGGTTCGGCCGTACGCGCGGCGGCGAGCTTTTCAGTCAGCTCGGCGAGCCAGTCATCGAGCTGCTCTTTGGGTCGCGCGTTGAGCGCGGGAAACGCGCCGATCACGCCAGCCATGCACTGCGCGAGCACCAACGGTGGGTGCGAAATGATAAATAAGGGTGCCCCTATCGCGGGCAAACTGAGTTGATTCTCTAAAAAAGCGGGTATAGACATATAGCAGATTGCTTACACTTGTGGACTGACTGAAATTTACAGAACTATAGTAAGAACTTGTCCGGAAATAAGAGCGAATACATGACGCAGCAATTTTTGGCTCAATCGAGGCGCGTCTTTCGCAGCAATAGCGAGCTATTGCAAAAAAAAGCGCAACGAAGAGTGAGGCAAAACGGGCAAGTCAGGCATCGCGGTTTATTTACGGACAAGTTCTAAGTTATTGAGGCAAGTATGGACTTGAGGTATTCACCTGAGCAACAGGTTTTCGAAAAAGAGGTACGGGAATTTACCCGCGACAACCTCGACCCTGCGGTCTCCCGAAAAGTGCTCGAAGGCAGTCGCCTTGATCGAGAAGATTTTCTCAGTTGGCATCGCACGCTGCACAAAAGAGGTTGGGTCGGCGTGGGCTGGCCGAAAGCGTTCGGCGGCACCGGCTGGAACGCTACGCAGCAACATATTTTCGATGAAGTGACCGCCGACGCTGGCGCACCGCAGTTGATCCCGTTTGGTCTGCGCATGGTGGCTCCGGTCATCATGAACTTTGGCAACAAGGCGCAGCAGGACTATCACTTGCCAAGAATTCTCTCCGGCGAAAACTGGTGGTGCCAAGGGTACAGCGAACCGGGTTCGGGCTCCGATCTCGCCTCGGTCAAGTGCAAGGCCGAGTTGGTTGGCGACCATTACATCGTCAATGGCCAGAAGACCTGGACGACGCTTGGGCAACATGCGGACTGGATCTTTTGCCTCGTGCGCACGTCGAGTGAAGGCCGTCAGCAGGAAGGCATTTCGTTCCTGCTGATCGACATGAAAACGCCGGGTATCACCGTGCGCCCGATCATCATGCTCGATCAGGAGCATGAGGTCAACGAGGTGTGGTTTGACGACGTGAAAGTGCCCGTCGAGAATCGCGTTGGCGAAGAGAACAAGGGCTGGACGTACGCAAAGTTTTTGCTCTCGCATGAGCGAACTGGCATTGCGGGCGTGGGGCGGTGCAAGCGCATCGTGAAGCGCCTGCAAAATGTCGCGAAGAAGGCATTGGCAAACGGTAAACCACTGATCGAAGATGTACGTTTCCGCGACCGTTTGGCTCAAGTAGAAATCGATTTGCGCGCGCTGGAAATTACGCTGCTGCGCGTGCTTGATGCCGAACGCGAGAAGCGGCAACCGGGGCCGGAAGCCTCGCTCTTGAAGATCAAGGGCTCCGAGATTCAGCAGGTGCTGACTGAACTTACCATGATGGCGGCAGGTCCTGCGGCGCTGCCCTATGTTCGCGAAGGCGACCACGGCGCAGCAGATGTCGGATGGCTGTCGGACGAAGCGTTCCGCTACGCCACGGGCCACTACTTCAATTTCAGGAAAACATCGATCTACGGTGGCTCGAACGAGATTCAGCGCAACATCATTACGCAACTGGTTCTGGGCCTGTAAATCATGAATTTCTCTCTGACTGAAGAACAAACCGCACTCAAAGATTCCATCGGCAAATTTCTCGAACGTGATTACACGTTTGATGATCGCTGGAAAGTCATCCGTTCGCCCGAAGGCTGGTCGCGCGGACACTGGAACCAGCTCGCCGAAATCGGCCTGATGGCGCTGCCCGTTGCCGAGGCCGATGGGGGTCTTGGCGGTGGTGGCGTCGACACGATGGTGGTGATGGAGCAGATTGGCAAAGGCCTCGTGCTGGAGCCGTATCTGGGCTGCGTGGTGCTGCCTGCGGCTTTAATCAAAGCGGCGGGTACAGAGGCGCAACGCTCGAGCTTGAGTGAAGGCCTTGCCAGTGGCGAAACGCTTTATGCATTCGCGCATACCGAGCCGGGGCAGCGCTATGAGCGTGCGTCCGTCGCGTTGGCTGCGACGCCCCAGGGCAATGGCTATGTGTTGAGTGGAAAGAAGATCTCAGTGCTTGGCGGCGATTGCGCTGACCTGCTCATTGTGTCGGCAAAACTGCCAGGCGATGCGCAGGCTTCGCTCTTGCTCGTGCCCGCAACCGCAGCAGGCGTCACGCGTCATGCCTACCCGATGCAGGACGCGCAGCGCGGTGCGGATATTGAATTCGCCGACGTGACTGTTGGTGCTGACGCACTGCTCGGCGCACGCGGCAAGGCGCAAGCCGCGATTGACTACGCGCTCGACGTGGCCTGCGCCGCGCTCTGCGCAGAAGCCGTTGGCGCGATGACCGAGCTACAAAAAATCACCATTGAATACCTGAAAACGCGCAAGCAATTCGGTCGCGCACTCGGCACCAATCAGGCGCTGCAACACCGCGCCGTGGACATGCTGATGCATGTCGAAATGTCACGCTCGATGGCGCTGGAAGCTGCGACTGCGGTGGACAATCCCGATGCGGATTCCCCCGCCCAAAAGGCTACTCGCGCCAAAGCGATTTCCGGTGCGAAGACTTTGATCAGTCAGGCTTGCCGTTTTGTCGGTCAGAATGCGGTGCAATTGCACGGCGGTATCGGCGTCACACATGAGCTGAACACGTCGCATTATTTCAAGCGACTGACCATGATTAGCGTGACGTTTGGCGATAGCGACTGGCATCTGGCGCGTTACGGCGACAGTTTGCTTGCGGCTGCGTAGCGGATTTTCGAAGTTTCAGCTTTTGGCTGAAAGCCTTGTTTTATATGGGTTAGTGTTAGATTTCTCCTAAGTCGATACTTGGAAAAAACACCATCACGCCCATTTAAGCAGGCTCTTTACAAGAAAGAGCTGTATCGAAAAATACGTTGAAGACGCCGCGTTTCGCGAGGCAGAAATAGGTACTCGCGACCAGCCTAACTGGCCTCACAAAAAGCGCTGCATGATCGCCTATGCGCGGCGATGGGCGGCACCGGAATTTTTATCTGGCGCATTTTGGTGGCGTTGATGTTGGACTGATTGATGGCTCGCGCACCGTGGTTTCGAGCCGAACGCTGAGCCTTTGCTCGATTTGACCTAAGCAGCGGTCTCGTATTCGACGGGTGCTTCTCGCGGCAACCGCTCGTTTAGGTCTTGTTCAACAAGCAATATTCGTTGCGCGATCCACTCCGAAATCACCGGCGAGACTGAGTTGCCAATGAATCGCCCTCGGCGTCCGTCCAACCTTTTGGGAAGCCCATCAGTGCCTCGCACTCGTCCCACGTCAAGTTTCTGGCCACAAAGAACGGGCCGGTCTGTATGACCTCCTTGATGCTTTCCAGTTTGGGCGCGAAGCGTGGGGCTGATACTTTTAGCCATGGTGTACCCGAAACCTCCGCGACGCTGCACCAGAAGCGGAGTGTTTCCGATAAAGCTTTCTGAAAAATCGGCTCCAGCGTCCTGCCCGCGCGTTCTTCCCGCCGAATGATCCCCGAACACGCTGCTGCCGTGAGCAAAGAACTGATAGGCACAGTCGCTTCTATCACTTGCGACAATGAATACTCTTTCGCGGTTTTGTGGGAGGCCCGCGTCGAGAGTGTTAAACGAGAACCACCCCCCCCAGATACCCGAGCGCTTCGAGCTCGTCGACAACTGTCTCAAGAGCGGTTCCGTGCTCGGCAGATAGGAGGCCCGCGACATTCTCGAGGACCAGCCACGGCGGGCGGCAAGCTCCAGCAAGTTCTGAAAAGTCGAAAAACAATCCGCTTCGCTTACCTTGAAGGCCTTGCCGATTAGTGTTCGCGTTGCTGAGGTCTTGACACGGCCAACCTGCGGTCCAGATGTCAGCGCTAGGAATAGCTGTCGATTCGAGGCTTTGGATATCGCCATGTAGTGGTACCTTTGGCCAATGCCGCTTCAAAATAGTCTGACAATACGGATCGATCTCACACTGGAAAACGGCGTCAAGACCGGCACGCTCGAAACCAAGGTCAAAGCCGCCTATACCGGCGAAGAATGATGCAAATTTAAGTCGTTTCACAATAACTGATTATAAAGACAGCAAATAGATGAATGCAATGAAATTCACCAAGTCCAAGATGGGTGCTTTGGTTACGCCAAGTCCCACGAAGAATATCAGTGATGAAGCTCGCAATGCATGGCTCACGAAGGCGAAAGCAGACTTCGTCAATCCATCTGCCGCCAACTGCGAAAAGTACACAGTAATTCTCGCCGCACTTTGGCCGGAAGGACATGGCATTCCCGGGCCCGTCTTGTCCCAAGATGACATTCGTCGCGCTATTGATAGTTTTCAAACTTCGAAGGGCGAAAGGCCTTACAAAGACCCATTTCGTCGACTTCGCGAATTGCAGGGTGAGGAAGGCTTTTTGTGTATCGCGAAGGAAGGCGTTCGATACCAACTCGTGTCAATGTCGCTCTCCGTCAAGCGAACACCAAGAGCCAAATTGTCAAGCGAAGACTGGGCACAATTGCGCACCACTTACGGCAATCGATGCGCTGTCTGTGGGAGAGGGGATGATCAAGTGCGGCTCAGCCAGGATCACAAAATTCCGAGGACGCGCGACGGCGGCAACGAGCTGGGAAACTGGCAGCCACTCTGTGATGAGTGCAACAACATCAAGAGCACCCAGTGCCGAGGCTGTGAACAAAATTGCTTCACGTGTAGCTGGGCGTTTCCAGAAACTTACCCGCAACTACGCGTCAACGACGGCAATAAGGAAATATTGCTTCGATTCGCGAGGAAACATGGCGTTACCGCTAAGGAGACGCTGAATAAATCAACGAGAAGCAGCGCGCCTTGAATTGGGATGAAGCGCGAGCCGAAAAGCGCAGCAATAGCGGGCTATTGCGAGCATTT
>JAYVPF010000079.1:0-8509 GCA_043757535.1 Burkholderiales bacterium | reverse complement strand
TCAATTTTAGCAATGCGCGATTGGCTCGATTTCATGCGTTGCGCGAGGTCAATTTGCGAGAGTTTTCGTTTGACGCGTGATTTTTTTACCGCGCTGATCAGCGAGAGCTTGAGTGCGACGAGGCGCGCCTCGTCATCGCTTAACTGCAAAAACTCTTCTGCGCTGCCGACTTTCCATCCGACGGCTTGGAGGCGCTCTAATTTGGTAGTCTTCATGGCATTTATCCTCATGCTAAATTGCGTTGTAGCGTTTCAGTCTCGCCTTGCAAACGTCAATTACCGTCTGAGGTGTTTGGCTTGTGCTTTTGGCAAACACTTCAAGAATCACGATGGCTAGCGTATCAACGTAGTACACAATGCGCCAAGTGCGATTGTCGTCGAGGATTCTCAATTCATGACAACCGCGACCCATACGGGGCATTGGCCTTGAATGTGGCAACAAAATATTGACGCCCTCTTGCAGACGTCGTATTAATACACCCGCTTCAATTCTTGCATCGGCGGAAAAAGGTGGTGTCTTGACTTCGCCATGTAGCCACACCAATGGTTTAGGCTGCTTACTCACTTGCCGAAGTATATGTCAATATTGACATACTTACAAGAGGTGCTCGCAAACACGATGGTCTTATTGATTCCCATTGTCGACGCCTGTTGCCATCATTCCGACGCATTGTTATTTCTCGCAACTGGGGCTTCCAGCGCGGGAAGCTCCAGCCCCTCAATCTCTTGCAAAGACTTCCCCGCAATCCCCTGCAAGTCTCCATACATACCAACTGTCGCCCCCATCACCCGCTCAATTTGTTCTTCTCGTTTCGCCCATTGCTTCATGATGACTTTTCTTTCTTTGTCGAGGTCTTCCTGCATGGTGGAGAAGGCTTCGACGATGGCTTCCACGCGCTGGCGGAAGCGCGGACCGGTGAGGTACTGGTAGACCATTTCCGTTTTGGTTTGCTGGCCTTCGGTGACCTGACGTGCAAGGGCAAGCTCCAGCAAAGACTGGCGCAATATCATCGCTACCGGCAACGCGGCGCGTGGATGCGTTACCCAGACGCCCTCTAACATTTCGAAGGTTTCGACGCCTTTCGGCAAACTCTGGCTCACGATCACGGCAATTTCCGCCTTCGCAGTCCGCTGATCATCGCGAAGTTTTACCAGCCAGGCATCGTTCCAATTCTTGGTGCGCTTGAACTCCCACAAAATGGTGCCGCCGGATTGGCCGCTTGTGCCGACGACACGGTGCAGCACATCGCCGCCATATTCGCCTTTAGGTACAGGTTCGATCGCGTCAAAAGGAAATTTGGCGCGCAACAGATTTTCAAGCTCCAGTTCCTGCACTTCGCCCTGCAATTGCTGTGAGCCCTGCTCGACCCGGCGCTTGAGGTCCTCAATTTGCTTTTTCAACGCGGCGGTATTCTGCTCCCATTCCATCACCTTGAGTCTCTGTTCGTCCTCCGCTTCTTTTTTAGCTTGCTGGCGGGTAGCGTCGAGTCCTTCCTGCACCCGCTTTTGAACGGTGAGTTCCAGTTCACGCTTGGCGTCATCCAGCTCGCGCTGTTTCTTGATTAGCTCTGCTTGCGCCTTTTGTGCTTCAGCCAGTTTTTCATTGTTCTTTTGCAGCACCTCTTGCAGTTCGGAAAGCTCTTGCGCTTTTTGTTCGAGGTCCGTCGCCGCTGCCTGTTTTGCTTTTTTGGACTCTTCCGCCGCAATTCTGGTGCGATCCTTCTTCAATTGCTCCATTACTTGATCGGCCACTTGCTCATCAAGTTTGTGTTTGGCCTCACTTAGCTGTTTTTCCTTGTCGCGCATGGCTTGTTCGCGCGTGGCAATGTCGCTGTCTTTCTGCGCCAGTTGTTGCTCGAATTGTCTGCGGGTGGATTCGATCAGCGGCGCCGCCAGCGATTCGGTGAGTTTGATCTCCGTTTTGCAGGTTGGGCAAACGATCGTTGGTTCTGTCATCGCAATTTCTCCTTACTCTTACTTGGGCTACTCAGTTGCTTGATTGCAGTGAGACCTACCAATGAGCGCATTTGTGTGATCGCAATGGTGTTCAACTGTGCCAAACGTTTTGGAGCGGCTAAACCTTGATGAATCAGAACCGCATTGACGCTCTCGAGGTTCGACAATACGACAAGTTGCTCAAGCGTTGCGGTATCGCGCATGTTGCCTGACTGATCCGGATGCGCTTGCCGCCACTGGGCAGCCGTAACGCCAAACAGCGCAACATTGAGCAAGTCCGCCTCGCTAGCGTAGATGGTGCTGGTCTGCGCCGTCGTGAGGCGCGGCGGAATTAGCTTCTCCTTGATGGCGTCGGTATGAATCTTGTAGTTGACCTTGGCCAAGGTGCGCTGAAAGCTCCATTCCAGCGAAGTAACTCGAGATTCTTCATCCTTGAGGCGCTGGAATTCCTTGATGAGATAGAGTTTGAATTCCGGGCTGAGCCATGAGCCGAACTCGAAAGCAATGTCTTTGTGGGCGTAACTGCCACCGTACCGGCCCGCCTTGGCGTGCAATCCAATGGCGCCGGTAGCTTCAATCCACTTTTTGGCAGACAGGAAGAAGCTGTTTCGCCCGGCCTCGTTTTTAATTCCCTCGAATTCGAGGGAATTAAAGCCAGGATTGTTGAGTTGCTCCCATACACCCAGAAACAGGACCGTGTCCTTATTCTTGAGCCACTGTTCAATCAGGGCACTGCCACCGTCGAAGTTTTTGACCATATCGGTGAGCGAGATGTAATCTTGCTCGTGGCGGGTGGCAATCTTGACCTCTGAACCTTTGACGGTAATTGTGCGGTTTTTCATTTCAACTCCCATTCGATGGTGAACAGCGACTATTCTTGCACTTGCTGCTGTAGTTGCAACTCAAGTTGAGAGATGATGTCGTTGCGTTTCGCTTCGACCTCGTCCTGCCGATTAAATAGTTCGTGGCGCAGCTTGCTGCGATGGGTTTCCAATTCGCGCTGGCGCTTTTGATGAGCGAGCTTTTCTTCAAGCGTTGGCGAGCTGGCGGCTGCGCGACGGACTTCTTTGATCTGGATATCGATGGCCTTGATCTCTTGCTCTAAACCCAGCTTCAAGTCGTCGGCCCAGGCGTCAAGTTTCTCGACTTCTAGCTCAAAGTAGCCGAGATTACGCTGGTTGATCTTGCGCAGGACGTGCAGCTTGCGGGTTTCCAAATCTGCCACGAGCTTACCGTCAGTTGCTGAAAAAAGACCCGCCGCGAGATGCTGAGCGGGCAATCGAAGCAATTTTTCCGGATCATCCTCGGGCAGCGCAACCCCTTCGGCGTTGGTAGCCGCAACGATTAGATGCTGTTCCAGTTGGCCCAGGGCATCAACGGAAATAAGACTAACCGTGAGCCATCCTGTTTGCCCTCGATAAGCTTTGAGTGTGCTGACCTGAGCGCCGTAGGCTTCATAGTTGAAAACGAGCCGAGCGCCTGACAGTTGTCTAGCTTTGGCTTGCTGAATAGCCCATGTCGCAAGAGGATGCGTGATTCGATAGAGATGAGAGTCGCCGCTGCGTCGTGGCAACTCGTACCGACCAATGTCGATTTCTTCTTTGAGGCCTTCAGCGGGCAAACGCTGCAACGTGAACCCGTAGTCATCGAACAATGCATTTTCGCCAAGTTCTGCTTCGGTCAAATTCATCAGCATATGTTCATAGCGATTTCGGGCGGCACGGCTATCTTCCGCTCGCATCCGAAGTTTGTCTTGGACTTCTTCGTCGAAGTTTTCCAATAGAAGTTGGCGGGTCTTGACCATTGCCTCATTAATCTCTCCGGAGAGGTCAAGCTGTAGCTGCTCGAAACTGGTTTTGATAGCTTGCGGGTCACGACAGTTTTGGTAAATATCGGCAATGCGCCGTTCGAAGTCCACACCGGAACCAATGGCGCCGAGCACTTCATCACTGGCGCCAAAGACGCCTTCGAAGAGCTGAAATTTCTGCGCCAGCAGCTCGTAGACGCGGGCATCCGCCTCGTTGCTGCGGTCGACAAAATTGACCACAACCACATCGAACTTTTGCCCGTACCGATGGCAGCGACCAATACGCTGCTCGATGCGTTGCGGGTTCCAGGGCAAGTCGTAGTTAATGACAAGCGAGCAAAATTGTAGGTTGATGCCCTCGGCCCCGGCCTCAGTTGCGATCATGACAGTACCGCGTTCTTTGAAATGTTCGACCAAGGCAGCACGTGTATCAGCCGTCTTGGAGCCGGAGATTTTGTCGGTACCTTCGTGACGCTTCAGCCAATCCTTGTAGACCATCTGTGCTCGCGCATCGCTATTGGTGCCGTTGAAGAGCACGATGCCCTGGCCGTAGTGGGTATCTGCAAGCAGGGATAGCAAATATTCTTGCGTGCGCCTGGATTCAGTAAAGATAATCGCTTTCTTGGGTGCGCCCAATCGCTCTAGTTCGGCAAATGCGCGCGTCAGCGCGGTCAGTAGTGCCTTGCCCTTGGCGTTGTCGCGGATATTGGTCGCGAGGGACTTGAAGTGTCGAAGCTCTTCAATTTCCTGGGCGACTGCATCGCGCTCATTTTCTTGCGGTGATGGAACGCTGCCATTGTCTTCACTCCATTCGTCAGCGGTTTCGTCGAGCGACTCATAGTCCTTGTCCAACTCGTCGGCGAGTTCGGGATTGTTCGGGGTTTCATCAAGCATTCCCTGCAGACGCTTGGCCATCGTTTCCAATGCCCCCGCGATGGCGTGGGTCGACGACGCGAGCAGTTTCCACAACACCAACGAGATCAACTGCCGCTGCCCACCTGGCAGCGCTTTGAGATTCGGGCGGCGCAAGTAATCCGCGACGAGCGCAGATAGCTCTTTTTCCTGACCTGAAGGCGTAAATTCCTCGACAATGGCGCGACGAGCCGTGTAGGAAACGTACTGCTGCACCTGCCGACGCAGGGTACGTTTGCAGATTGGAGCAATGCGGGTGCGCAGGGCGTTGAACGCCTGCTCCTTGCTTTGCTGGATGAATTGCGCGCGAAAACTGTCGACGTCGCCGAAGACACGGTCGTCGATCATGCTCACCAACCCGTAGAGCTCCAGCAACGAGTTCTGCAGCGGCGTTGCAGTCAGTAACACCTTTGAATGAACGTGCGCGAGCGCTTCCTTGAGCGTTTTGGCGATGACGTTGCTCGTCTTGTAAACATTGCGCAGGCGGTGCGCCTCATCGAGCACGACGAGATCCCAGTTAATGTCCTTAATGTTGTTGGCTTTGGCCTTTGCAAACTGGTACGAGCATATGACTGGGCCAGACGGTATCAGGAATGGGTTCTGGCCTTCCTGCTTACGGATCGCGTTGTAGTTTTTGGTCTCAAGAATCAGGCTCTGCAGATTGAATTTGTCCTGCAGTTCTTGGTGCCATTGCTTGCGCAAGTTAGCAGGGACGATGATCAGAATGCGGCGACGGCGCTCGGCCCAGCGTTGAGATATAACCAGACCGGCCTCAATCGTCTTTCCGAGTCCGACCTCATCCGCCAAAATTACACCGCGAGAAAGTGGGTTCTCGCAAGCGAATAGTGCGGCTTCGACCTGATGGGGATTGAGGTCCACCTGCGAATCCACCAGGGTCGACGCAAGCGATTCGACCGTATCGCTCGCAGCACGGCGAGTCAGCAGCCACGCGTAGTATTGGCTTTGGTGTGGTGTTAGAAGCTGTCGGGCAGTCAAATCGATACCGTTCTTAGTTTGCTGGGACGCATATTATCGCGTCA
Source organism: Burkholderiales bacterium (assembly GCA_043757535.1). Taxonomy (GTDB): domain Bacteria; phylum Pseudomonadota; class Gammaproteobacteria; order Burkholderiales; family Casimicrobiaceae; genus Casimicrobium. The sequence continues at coordinate 2,795 of JAYVPF010000079.1, read as the reverse complement.
ATAACCATTAAAATCGCAATGTTCTTTGCGATTCCGACCTTACACGAACTTTATCAGGTTATTTCTAAGCAGGAAATGGAGAGAAAATTGATGCGGATTTTTGCTTGCCGGCGCCTCATAATATTTCAGGTCGCCAAAAATGGACACTGGCAATTCGTGGTTGGCATCGCGGTTTCAGCGCTTGGTCAATAAGCTATTGGTTTCGAAAGACGATGATGGGGCCGGACTGCTCCGGGAGTGGTTCAGGAATTGCAATTGACTTGGCGGATTGGTTTAGACGCGCCGACTGCGGGTAAATTAACAGCGGTACGCTACGATCTCGAGCATGATGATCATCGCGATGTTTCCCGAGCAAATGCGCGAGCAAAGAGGATGGTCGCCGCATGCTCGTTAATCCGAACCGTTGCTCGTAGTCTGATTTTGCCGTTGCGACATGAAGCAAAAAGCGCGTTTTATTGCTCGACGATGCGACGATCTTTTCAGCCTGTTCGAGAGTTTTCGCGCAATGCGATTGAATCTGCTGCGTCGGTCGATCTAGCCAGGCAACTGCGTAGACCGGACATTCTGACTCCGCTGCAATTTGTCCGAATAGTTCGGCAGCGATTGCGCTTTCGCTCACATTCGCAATTCGGCTCTGCGCCGCAACACTAGTCGCCGACAACCCAAACGACACAAGGAGACAAAGTCGCCTAGTGGTTTGCACCAGTCCTTTGCGCCTCGTCATAGAAAATCTCCGATATGAACCGATTGCCAATGTCGTCTTTCGTGAATTGCACAATGATCGGTATCGTCAGTTTTAGATATGCCGTAATCTCAGGTTTAGACATCGGCGTTCCCGCACGCATGATCATCAGCGCCATGCGTTCCAGCGCAAATTCGGGGCTGTCGGCGTGAACGGTTGTGAGTGAACCGGGATGGCCGGAGTTGATCGCTTCGAGATAAGTAAAAGCTTCGACGCCGCGCAATTCACCCATGATGATGCGGTTTGGTCTCAAACGCAGGCAGGCTTCGAGCAAATCTTGCGGCGTGACCTTGGCTTGGCCTTGGGCACCGCGCGACGCTAATAGGTGCAGCGCGTTTCGCTGTTTTAGTTTGACTTCGCGAGTATCTTCTATGGTGATGATGCGTTCGCGTTGGTCGATCACTTTGAGCGCAGCGTTAAGAAATGTCGTCTTGCCGGTATCGGTGCCCGCCGAAATCAAGATATTCTTGCGTGCCTTGATTGCGTCTTCGATGAAATCTCGAAAGCGTCGCTCGTGGTAAGCCGCAAGCATTCGCTGCTCGGCCAACGCTTCTTCGCCTTGGCGATTGTTAACGTGGTCAAAGGCTTTCCGCTGTTGGTACCAATCAAGATCAACATCGAGCACTGACGGCTTACGGATCGACATGCCGATCAAGCCCGGTTCTACGGCAGGTGTGCGGACTACTTGGATACGGAAGCCATCCGGCGTCTTTGCGGATAGCAGCGGATGCTCCGCGGTCACTTCTTGGTCGGTGTATTGCGCGATCAGTTGCGCCAGCATGTCGAGTTTGCCGAGATCGAGTTCGGGAACCGCGTGTGGCTCCATATAAGGGTGGCCTTGGCGCGCAATCCACACTTCTTGCGGTCGGTTGATGGAAATTTCGGTCACGTCGTCTTGCGCGAAGAACGGTTCGAGCGGACGCAGATGGGTTCTGACCGCGACATCGCTTCTCATTGAATGACCGTGAACGATGATTTTCTGGCATCGGGTCGTGGCGCGTAAACGTTGGAGAAATCGAGATCGCGATTGACGAAGATTTTAATAGCTTCACCTTGGTTGACGTGAATCGTCGGCTGGATTTGTGCGTACGGCGAAAGAATTTGTTGCGCTGTCTGCGCGAAACTTTGCTGGATGGCTTGGCGGTAGGCCGTGGCGGAATTGGGCTGATCACCACCGTTCACGCCGTAACTTGACGCGCCCGCACCAATGATCGACAGCATGGCCGAGATGCCGAATATTTCGAGGTAGTGGTTGTCGACTTCGCCACCCACGCCGGCTCGACCCAGGGCATCCGTGCCCGGCGAGTCGAGTCGAATGTCGATGCCATCCGGTGAAATCGCGCGCTGCCAGATCACGAATACGCGCACTTGCCCTTTACGGACGGACGAGTTGTATTGGCCGATCATCCTGGTTTTGGCGGGCAGCATTACCCCGCGGCCGGATTCCGCGTAGACATCGTTACTGGTCGAGCAACGCAACTGGCCGGGCAAGTCCGATTGGATCGCAGTTTCCAATACGCAATCGATCATCTTGCCCTGAAGAACGGTGTACGCAAGGTGATTTAGGCGATAGGCGTGCACGACGTCGCGACCGCGCCCCGACTTTTCAACAAAAAATCGTTCGTTCGGGTCGGAGGATTGCGTGCCGTTACGTGCGGCGACTACCGGTGGCTCGGGATAATCGACCATTGTGCTTCCTGTGATTTGGTCGACAGAAGGAAATGCAGAACTGTTCCCCGGCGTGAGCGGGACACCGCTTCCATCGCCAGTCGCGTGACCCAGGGCCGTGAGGCTTGCCTTAATTGAGTCAATCTGCATTGCGCCCGCGTTAGTCGAACCCGCGGCGGCGGGATATAGCGATCCCTGACCGCCGGTGATGAGTATTGCAGATTTGAGCCTAGCCAATCGCAACGCTTCGGCCTGCTTACGTTTTTCTTCTAGCTGTTTGCGGCGCGCTAGCAGCCTGTCGGACTTTCGCTTGGCAGAGGCAAATATCTGGGACAATCAGGTATCGTAAAAATGCAGGGCAGACCGATGTCACGTTTCATCATTA
>JAYVPF010000078.1:0-8555 GCA_043757535.1 Burkholderiales bacterium | reverse complement strand
GTCGCCAGCTACTCAGGCGACGAGTACGTCGTCAAAATCCGCGACAAGGAACTGCGCACTGCCCTCACCTACACATCCCTTTCCGGCAGCAAGATCAAGAAGGTCGCGCTGCCCCACTATGAAGATGACGGCGAAATCCTCAAGTGGCAGTTGAAAGAGAACGTGCCTGGCAGCTTCCCGTTCACCTCTGGCGTGTTCGCCTTCAAGCGTGAGAACGAGGATCCGACGCGCATGTTCGCAGGCGAGGGCGACGCGTTTCGCACCAACCGCCGCTTCAAGAAGGTCAGCGAAGGCATGCCCGCCAAGCGCCTGTCCACGGCCTTCGATAGCGTCACGCTCTACGGTAACGACCCGGCCGTTCGCCCGGACATTTACGGCAAAGTCGGCAACTCTGGCGTGTCGATCGCAACCGTGGAGGACATGAAGGTGCTCTACGACGGCTTTGATCTTTGCGCGCCGAACACTTCCGTCTCCATGACCATCAACGGCCCCGCGCCGACGATTCTCGCGTTCTTCATGAACACCGCGATTGCGCAGCAGCTCACCAAATTCCGCGCCGACAACAAGCGCGAACCGACCGATGACGAGTACGCGAAGATCAAGGCGTGGACGCTGGAGAATGTGCGCGGCACGGTGCAGGCGGACATTCTGAAAGAAGATCAGGGTCAGAATACCTGCATCTTCTCCACCGAGTTTTCGCTCAAGGTGATGGGCGACATCCAGCAGTATTTTGTACAGAATAAAGTGCGCAATTTCTACTCGGTATCGATCAGCGGCTATCACATCGCCGAGGCCGGCGCGAACCCGATTTCGCAGCTCGCGTTTACGCTGTCAAACGGTTTCACGTTCGTTGAGGCTTACCTCGCGCGCGGCATGCACATCGATGACTTCGCGCCGAACCTGAGCTTCTTTTTCTCAAACGGCATGGACCCCGAATACACCGTGCTCGGCCGCGTGGCGCGCCGCATCTGGGCCGTCGCGATGCGTGAAAAATACGGCGCGAACGAGCGTAGTCAGAAGCTCAAATATCACATTCAAACCAGCGGCCGCAGCCTGCATGCGCAGGAGATCCAGTTCAACGACATTCGCACCACGCTGCAAGCGCTGATCGCGGTGAATGACAACTGCAACTCGCTGCACACCAACGCCTTTGATGAGGCGATCACCACGCCGACTGAAGAGTCAGTGCGCCGCGCGATGGCCATCCAGCTCATCATCAACCGCGAATGGGGCCTCGCCAAAAACGAAAACCCGAATCAAGGTGCGTTCATCATCGACGATTTGACCGATCTCGTCGAAGAAGCGGTGCTCAAGGAATTCGAAGCCATCAGCGAACGCGGCGGCGTGCTCGGCGCGATGGAAACCGGCTACCAGCGCGGCAAGATTCAGGAAGAATCGATGTTCTACGAGCACAAAAAGCACGACGGCTCGTACCCCATCATCGGCGTGAATACCTTCCGCAATCCGCATGGCGAAAAAGCTCCTGACACGCTGGAACTTGCGCGCTCAACGGATGAGGAAAAGCAGGGGCAGTTGAAGCGTCTTGCGGATTTTCATGCGGCGCATAAGGTGGGCGCACCCGCCGCGCTGGCGAAACTCAAAGCTGTCGCGATCAATGGCGGCAATGTGTTTGCTGAATTGATGGAGACGGTGAAGGTGGCGTCGCTTGGCCAGATTACCGACGCCCTGTTTGAAGTGGGCGGACAGTATCGGCGGAGTATGTAGCTCCTTGCATTGAAGTAAATGATGCTCCATGGTGCACAATCTGGCCTATCATCAAAGTAGCGTCGTTTATAGATGGATTTGCTGCAAACTGAGGCTGACCACTTGCTCGCCATGCCAAAACACTTGGATGGTCAGCAGGTGATCTCATTTGGTCGTACTGAATCGTTCAACACAGAATATTCTTTGTACTCAAGTGACCGCCGCGAGCTGTTTCTTCTTGATCTTGAACGCGGGGAGAGGCGGCGCGCGCGTTTGAAATTCCAAACGCGCGCTCGGAAGATAGTCGTACTAGCTCGCCTAGATATAGCTGGACGACCACATCGCAATCCACCAACCGCACCATACAAGCCGAACGAGAGATTCGAAGGCACGCATTTGCATGTATTCTCAGAACAGTTTGGTGATCGCGTGGCATATTTGCCAGAAGACGTCGAGAATTTTGCTTTGCCAAAGTTTAATAGCGATGAAAATTGGTTAAACGCATTTTTGGATTTCTGCAATGTTGCTGAGCCGCGTCGAATTCAATTCGCCATTTAGGAGACACCGTGCTGGCTGAAGAAGCGAAGGAATATGTCAATAGCTACTTGGCGTGGCTTAAGACGAACCTACGTGTCGCTCAGGTAGACGGCGCTGCGGTCATATCAACTCCATTTCTTGATCGGCATAACGACGAGATTGAAATTTTCGTGGAGCGCAACGGCGATCAGATCGTTCTTACTGATGATGGTTACACACTCCGCGACCTTGCGAGCACAGGAGTTGACTTAACCAGTGGCAGTCGCAAGTCTCACCTGTACCGAATACTCGCGGGCTTCGGTGTGTCCGTCGAATCGGACGAGTTAATTGTGCGGGCGACGCCCAGCGAATTCGGTCAAAAAAAACACAATTTACTTCAGGCGATATTGTCCGTTGACGACCTGTACGTGACAGCTCACGAGTCAGTCCTTCAGTTCTTTCGCGAAGACGTTGAGAAATTTCTGCTTATGGGCGGCGTTCCAGTGTTCCCTGATCTGAAACTTAGCGGCAAGAGCGGCTTTGATCATCATTTCGATATCGGGTTGCCCGCGTCTCCGACATCGCCGGTACGGATTCTGCAGGCAGTAAATAGTTTGCGCAAAGAGTCTGTGGCTAGTTTGGCCTTTGCCGTTCGGGACGTTCGAGACGCCCGCGGTGTTGATGCGCTCGGTGCCTATGCAATGATCAATGACACTGAAAAAGCTCCAAAACCTGAGCACCTGTCGGCGCTACAAGCTTGGGGCATAAAGCCGCTGCTTTGGAGCAATAGGGCTGACTGTCTGCCTGAACTTAAGCTGGCCGCCTAGTTTTTTCGGGTGCAAATGCGTACCCGCCCGGCTTACCTTCACTACTCAAGGGCATAGGCTGCCTTCTCTGCGCATCCACGCACTCGCCGAATGCAGCTTGTCAGGGCAACTTGCGAATGACTTTCGTTTTGCCCTGTCGATGCTGCTTGATGGAACGAAGCAAATGCGTGGCATTCGCTGGCTCACTCAACAGATAACGCGTTTCCGACCCGTCTTCCATCGCGTCCAGCATTGACGAATTGCTCAAAGGATCGATGCCCGCAGCCATGCCACTCTTGCCATCAAAACCAAGTAAGTCCAGCTCGGACGGTAGTTTTTTAAACATATTCGAAAATCAAATAAAGTCGACGGCTCGCAAAAATTGCGGCTGCATTTCATCGTAATTGTCCAACTACACCACCATCGGCGTAACCGCCCCATCCATAGCCAGCAACGCCCCGGTCACGTAACTAGCCCGAGCCGACGCGAGATACACCACTGCGTCGGCGATTTCGCTCGGCTCTGCGATGCGGCCCAGCGGGCGGGTGGCTTTGGCGCGGGTCAGGGCTTGCTCAATACTGATGCCGTGCTGCCGCGCGTCGGCTTGCATGCCTTCATGCAGGCGCTCGGTGAGCGTGAGGCCTGGGTTGACGGCGTTAACGCGGACGCCTTTGCCTGCGTACGCGGCGGCGAGCCCGGCGCTGGCGAGCATGAGCGCGGCGTTGGCTGCACCGCCTGCGAGGTGGGTGACAGCGGCGACTTTGCCGCCGGAGCCGATGATGTTGACGACCGCGCCATGGCCGCGTTCGCCCATGCGTTTAATGAGCGGGTTGATGACATGAATGTAGGTGAAGAATTTGGCCTGCATGGCGTCGTGCCACGCGTCGGCGGTGAGTTCGGCGGCGGGCGTGCGCTTGGCAGCACCGGCGCTGTTGACGAGCACATCCACCGCGCCGAAGTCACGCTCCACCGCGTCCACCGCGCGCTCGGCATCCGCTGCGTCGCGCAAGTCGGCGGCGATGACGTTGACCGTCGCGCCTGGCGCAGCGTTGAGCAATGCCGATTGCGCAGCCAGCAGATTTTCCACCGAGCGCGACACCAGCGTCACGCGCGCGCCCTCAGCCACGAAGGTGTGCGCGCAGGCGAGGCCGATGCCTTTGCTGCCGCCGGTGATGAGAATGTGTTTGTCAGCGAGTTCGAGATTCATGGTTCGGTTCGGTGTGATTAAGATCGTGTTGGACAAAAAATTTTAGGCATCAGCTTTTTCGTCCGAAGCTTCGTAAATGCGGCGTACATGTAAATTTCGTGAAAGTCGATAAATGCATAAATTGCCGTTTATGCCGCCTTTGAAAGCGGCTTTCACTAAAAAGCTGATGAATGGATAACGTCGGTTATGGACCTTCTTTTGTTCAATCGCGATGTGCTTCAAATCCGCTTTCGCGGCTGGCCTGCCTGCCACGTTCGCCTGCGATGAATTCTGCGAGCGCCACGCCATTCGAACGATCTTTCAATGCGGCGATTTGATAGCGCGTCGCCAGTTGATGCGGCACTGGCAGCGCGCCGATGTAGCGCACGCCTTTGTGCTGCACGATCTCGCTCGACTGGCTGACGCCGATGTCGAATTTACCTGCGGCAACGGCCTCAATCACTTCGACGCCGAACGGCAGCACAGTGACCTTGGATGCGACGCGATCCTGAATACCGAGCGCGGTGAGCACTTTGGCAAAGTGTGCGCCTGCGGTGGCACCGCGGGCCGGATCGGCGTAGGCGATGCTCTTGCCGGCAAGCAATGTGATTCGAAATGCGTCGGGCGTGCGGATGTCGGGCACGACCTCACCCGCCCGCACCGCGAGCCCGACCTGAACGTCACCGACGTCCGTGATGCTCGAGGTATCAATCAAACCGAGTTTGTTCAACTGCGCGATAGCAGCGCTGCTGAGGATCACCGCGTCCGGTCGTTCCCCTTTTTCTACACGTTCACGCTGCGCCCCGACGGTGTCGAACGTGGCTTTGATGCGACGTCCTGTCGCGTGCGTGAACTCTGATTCGATGCGGGTAACGAGCTCTTTCGCCGCTCCCGCAGCAAGCACCGTAACTTCGGCGGCACGGGCACTCGCGCACGGGAGTTGTAGCGCTGCGAACATCGCAAACGCGCAGCAGCCAACGACGCGGCGTAGCCCCGATTCTGCGTTTTGTGGAAATTTCGGCGGCGAGCAATCAACTTTCATGGCGTCAGCATACGCTGGTCAGGCGTAATGCGACTTTGGAGGTTTCACCGCGATGGCGGTAAGATTGCCGCGCATCATGTGCCCAACGCAGCCGCCGTGAGACGCGGGGCCGCGAAAACGAGGAGAGACCGTGAAGATTTTTGCTTTGGCCGCTTGTGCGGTTGGCGTGACGTTCTCGTCGCTGACGTTTGCGACCGACCCGTGGCCCGCCAAACCGATCAGGATCGTCGTGCCGTTCCCGACGGGTGGCAGCACCGACGCCATTGGCCGCATGATTGCGGCCGAATTTACGAAGCAGTTCAACCAGACTGTGATCGTTGAAAACAAGGGCGGAGCTAACGGCAATATCGGCACCGAATTCGTCGCCAAAGCACCGCCGGACGGCTACACGCTACTGGTGTCAGGCGTGGGTTCGAATGCGATCAATTATTCGGTGTATTCGAAGATGAATTACGCCGACAAAGATTTTGCGCATGTGTCGCTGTTGGCAACGGGGCCGAATGTGCTGGTGGCACATCCGGATGTTCCAGCGAAGAATTTCGCCGAATTTTTGACGCTTGCGAAAGCGAATGCTGGCAAATATTCGCATGCGAGTTCAGGCAGTGGTTCGTCGGGGCACCTTGCGATGGAAATGCTGAAACAGGCTGCAGGGTTGCAGCTCACGCATGTGCCGTACAAAGGCGGTGGCCCGGCGATCACGGACACGATTGGCGGACAGGTGCCGCTCCTGTTCATCAACCAGGACAACGCGTTGCCACAGGTAAAGGCAGGCAAGTTGCGCGCGTTGGCGGTGACGAGCCTGGCGCGCAATCCGGCGTACCCGGATGTGCCGACCATCGCGGAGTCTGGCTTTCCCGGCTTTTCCGCAGTGTCGTGGTTCGCGCTTTCGGCTCCGGCGGGCACGCCACCGGACGTGATCAAACGGCTCAACGAGGCGTCGATCAAGGCGCTCGCAGTGCCTGAAATTCGCGAGCGCTTGCAATCGCAAGGCTTTGTCGTCGTGGGCAATAGCCCTGCGGAATTTTCTGCATTTGTTCGCGATGAAATTACGAAGTGGGGCCGCGCAGCGAAGGCATCGGGCGCGACGCTGGATTAGCCAAACTTTATCTCCCTTCACCAAGGAGAAGCACCATGATCAGCAACAACATCAGCCTAATTCTTATGGTGACCGGCGCGGTCACCATGTTGCCGATTCTTCAATTTCTGTTCACTGCGCAGTTTCTCAAGGCGCTGAACAAGATCGATATTCGTGATGAGGCGGGCCTCTTTTTCGCGCGACATTGGGGCATGCTCGCTTTTGTGATGGGCGGACTGATGTTCTACGCGGCGAGTCATCCCGAAGCGCGCACGGCAATCATCGGCGCGGCGTTGATCGAGAAGGCTGCGCTGGTAATGATGATCGCATTGCACTGGAATCGTCCGTTCGCCAAGGGCTTTGCGGTGACCGCGTTGTTCGACGGTGCTTGCTGCGTGATTTTTGCGCTTTATTTGGCGGGCACTGCATAGTTCGGTCGCGACAGGTGGCCCGCGCATTCCCGTAGAATTCGCGGCCCGCCGCTCAGTTCCCTGCTCTGCCTTTATCGCCCCGTTCTTTCGAGGGCGAACGGCGGAGCATGTACTTTTTACGCCCATGCCCGCTTCCTCTCCCCCTAAATCGTTAGCGCTCGGCCTGGATTTCGGCACCACCAACACCGTCGTCGCAACGTCCAGCAGCGCGGGCGTTGCGCGGGTGTTGCCATTCACGCTGGGTGCCGATTTTGGGACACCCGCGCATTCCACATTTCGCTCGGCGATGTGCTTCTGGGACGAGGACTCGGACGCATCGCGCGGCCTGCGCTTTGAGGCGGGGCCGTGGGCGATTGAGCGCTTTATTGACGATCCGCTCGACTGCCGTTTTTTGCAATCATTCAAGACGTTTGCAGCGAGCAAATCGTTCACCGAAACGCACATTCACGGGAAGATTTTTACGTTCGAAGATTTGCTAACGGCGTTCATCGAGAAGCTGCGCGCGCATGCGGGGCCCGCGCTTGCAGACTTGCCGTTGCAACTGGTGGCGGGTCGTCCCGTCGCCTTCGCGGGCGTGAATCCGAACGAAGCGCTGGCGCTCGAGCGCTACGAGCGCGCGTTCAAGCGTGTGGGCTTCGACGCGATTACTTACGTTTATGAGCCGGTCGCAGCGGCGTACTTTTTCGCGCAGCGATTGACCAGAGCGGCGACGGTTTTGGTGGCCGATTTTGGCGGCGGTACCAGCGACTTTTCGATCATTCGCTTCGAACCGGGTCTGGGCGGACATGGAATGCTGAAGTCAATTCCGCTCGCACATTCAGGCGTTGCAGTCGCGGGCGACGTGTTCGATTACCGCATTCTGGAGCACGCGATTTTGCCGCAGCTCGGGCACCGCGCGCGGTTCAAAAGCATCGACAAAATCCTCGAAGTGCCGACGCATTTTCATCATCGCTTTGCACAGTGGAACCAGCTCGCGCTCATGAAGTCCCCCACCGTCATGCGCGATCTGAGCGAATATTTGCGCTATGCAATTGAACGCGACGGTCTCGCCAAATTCATCACCATCATCGAGAACGATCTCGGCTATCCGCTGTACAAGGCCGTGGCCGACGCGAAAACTGCGCTCTCCTCATCGGCCACGGCCACACTCGCATTTCGCGCCGAAGGCATGGGTTACAACCTGGCACTAGACGCGACGATTGAGCGCGCGGCGTTCAATCAATGGATCGCCGACGATCTGCAAAAAATCGAGGATGCAGTGGACGAAGTCTTAGGCGAGGCGAAGCTGGATGCAACCGAAATTGACCGTGTGTTCCTCACCGGCGGCACATCATTTGTACCCGCTGTGCGTGAGATTTTCGATCAACGATTTGATCCGAAAAAAATTGAAACAGGCGATCAGCTAGAGTCGATTGCATACGGACTGGCACTCATCGCCAGCAGCGAAAATCCAGCTGTGTGGAGTTCAAAATAACTGAATATTTCGGTGACCGCTTCGGCACGAGCGCAGTCCTCATTACGCAACAGGCAAACGCCCGCAGCGTTGGAAAGCACCCTACTGGCGCGAGCCGTTTGGCAAATTCACAATTGACGCAAATGCGCATTCGGCACGTTTGCTGTGCTCATCAACCGGCATGAGGTTGGCACATTGGGCTGTTCACTTTTGACCCAATCGCGCATTTACGAAAAATCGCGATTGGTACCGAGGGCGGGACTCGAACCCGCACGATGTCACCAACGGTGGATTTTGAATCCACTGCGTCTACCAATTCCGCCACCCCGGCTGAGTGAAGCT
>JAYVPF010000077.1:0-31085 GCA_043757535.1 Burkholderiales bacterium | reverse complement strand
AGATTCGCGATCTTGGCTTTAATCAGTTCGCTGATTTCAGAGGGATTTAGATTCATTCTTGTCTCCAGAGGCGGAGGTAATTAATTCGGTTATTTCGGGGTCGCTGTCATCCTGAGCCGTAAGGCGAAGGATCACGTTGCATACATTTCAGCTAAGTTGGAGATTGACTCTAAGCTACCTGATTCTTCACTGTGTTCAGAATGACACTAAGCCTTAATTTGGCGTGACATCTTGTTCAATTGGCCGACGACGGTGCGATCAATCACCTGATCACCGACGATGATTTTTGCGCCGCCGATGAGCGTGGCGTCAACCTCTTCGACGATATCGATCTGCCGTCCATAGCGTTTGGCTAAAGCGCCCTGCATCTCATCCTTCTGCTGATCGGTCAGAGCAAACGCCGACACGATGGTGGCACGCGCCGTGTTGTCGTTGTCGCGTTTCAATGCCTGAAAATGCTCGTTGATTTGCGGCAGCAATTTGATGCGATCCGCATCGAGCAACACATTGACAAAACTCGTCGTGGTCGCATCGAGCTTGTCGCCCATCACCGTCACGAAAAGCGATTGCTTTTGCGCGGCCGAGAGCTTGGGATTGTCAACCGCCGCCGATACTTTGGCGTCGGACGCGACCGCAGCCAAAAGGCTCAAGGTATCGGCCCATTGAGGCAACGCTGCAACGTCGCGGGCGAGCGCGAACGCTGCTTCCGCATATGGACGGGCGATGGTCGCGAGTTCAGCCATGGCTACAGCTCGGCCTTCAATTGTCCGAGTAATTCCGAGTGCACTTGCGCGTTGATTTCGCGCTTGAGGATACGCTCAGCTCCAGCCACCGCCAGATCAGCGACGCGATCACGCAACTCGGCTTTGGCTTTCACCGAAAGCTGGGCGATTTCGTCGGCAGCCATCTGCTTTTCACGCTCACCTGCGGTCTTTGCCTCACCCTTCGACGCATCGATGGTGGCGGTGCGCTGCTTTTCGGCGAGCGCGACGATTTCGGCGGCTTTGGCTTTGGCCTCAGCGACGATTTCATCGACCTGTTTTTGCGCAGTGGCGAGAGATGCTTTGCCTTTTTCCGCTTCGGCGAGACCGTCAGCGATTTGACGACGGCGGCCTTCGATGGCGCCAGCGAGCGGCGGCAGCACAAACTTCACCGTAAAAAAGATGAACAGCGCAAAACCAAACGCCTGCAGCAGCAGGGTCATGTTGATATCCATGACGACCCCTTTCTAATAACTTGTCGTTAATCGAGCGTTATCGAGGGATTACTTCAAGAACGGCGTAGCGAGTGGGTTCGCGAACGCGAAGAGAAGCGCGATACCCACACCGATGATGAACGATGCGTCGATCAAGCCGAGCAGCAGGAACACTTTGCCTTGCAGTTGCGGGATCAGTTCCGGTTGGCGCGCGGCCGATTCAAGGAACTTCGAGCACATGATGCCCACGCCGATACAGGCACCGGCAGCGCCGAGGCCGATGATCAGGCCAATGCCGATAGCGGTATAGCCGTTGACGCTGGCGAGCATTGCGAGTTTTTGGATTGCTTCCATGATTTTTCCTTTAGAACAGTATCAAAGTAAAGTTGAAGTAAGAATGAAAACGGTAACGAGTAATTTATCTAGTGGCTCTCATGCGCCATCGAGATGTACACCGCTGTGAGCATCATGAAGATGAATGCTTGCAGCGCGACGATCAAAATGTGAAAGATGGCCCATCCGGCATGCAACAATCCACCGAGAAACGCGCCGCCAATGCCCAGCACTCCGAGCATGCCAATCAGCAAGAAGAGAATTTCGCCCGCGTACATATTGCCGTACAACCGTAGTGCAAGAGACAGCGGTTTGGAGACGAGCTCGATCAGCTGAAACAGAAAGTTAAACGGCGCGAGAATGATCTTGGCGACGATACCGTCGGCGTGAAATGGCGTGCAGAATAGCTCATGCAGATAGCCGCCAACGCCCTTGACCTTGATACTGAAAAAGATGACCATGCCGATGACTGAAAGCGACAGCGCGAGCGTGGTGTTCAGATCGCTGGTCGGCACCGGTCGCCAGTTGTGCAGATGGAAAACTTTTTCCGCGACCATGGCGAACCAGTCGATCGGGATGAAATCCATCGCGTTCATCAAGAGCACCCAGACGAACACCGTGAACGAGAGGCCGACGACAAAGCGACGGTCCCCGTGGGTGAAGATGTCTTTGACCTGAGTGTCAACGAATTCGTAAACGACTTCGAAAAACGCTTGCGCTCTGGACGGCACACCGCTGCTCACTTTGCGTGACAGCAGATAGAGAAAACCAAACGCGAGCGCGCCGAGAATGAGCGAGGTGACAACGGTGTCGACGTTGACTTTCCAGAAGTCGTTGACGGTCGGAAAGCGATGCACCATATTGGTCAGGTGATGCTGGATGTATTCCGTCGGCGTCTGTACTACTTGACTCGCGTCTGCCATGCTCTTCCCGAGATCTCTTTAGTTGTTCTGCTTGTCGTTCTTGTTGCCGGGCTTTGCACCTGAGGCGAAAAGAGTCATTCGCCACGCCAACAAGGTCACCAAAAATGTAATAAACATCGCCGGTACTACCAGCGCATCATAGAACTTGAAGATTACGCCTAGCTGAACGGCAATAAACACCAACTTCACGAGCTCCGCTCGGAGGAGCGGCCAAAGCCCCGTCCCCTTCGCGTAGCGCAATCCAAAATCTGCCACGACTACGAACATCAGCGAAGCAAAAATGCTGATCAAGCCACCCAAAATGGCAGAAATCGCACCTTGTTCCCCCGATACCAACCCAGCCGCCGCCGTAAACACAATCGTGATGACAAGCTGCAGAAGCAGCGTGCGGCGTATCGTCGGATTTTGTAGGTTGGTGTCAATGTTCACGAAAACCCGCCGAAAGGCATGGAGACGCTTTGCGCCTTGTTTGCCGTGTCTGACACCAATCCAATCAAGCCCGTCATTATAGCCACGAAAATTCAAATGTTGCAACGCACCATATAACGATTTCTCACCGAGCGCCTGACGCGCAAGTGATACAGCTTTTCCTTACAACCGTTACTGTATTGGGGCTAAACGACGATAACGGCAAATGTCGATAAATTCTCTTTTGCGTACATAGCCCAATTGTGGTGGACGTTTCAGAGAAAAGCCATTACGAATTACCCGATGCCCCATTGATGCGGCAAGCGCACCAGGCCCTGCTCGCGTGAGTCGCCGAGCACGGTGAAATCGCGCTCCACTGTGTCGTAGAGCCGCATGCCTTCGGGATCGAGGGCATGGGCTCGAAGCTTGTACGCCCCAGGCAGCAAAGCCCAATCAGAGAAAGTGAGCGCAAACTCGTACGCGTTGGCACCGGCATCCCGAAGCGCCACACCGTCGATTTCAGAGGTCGTTCCGTAGACCGGTGTGCCGTCGATGCGCACGATTCCGACGGCGACTTGCGGACGGCGCCCATCGCGGCTTTTGAGGCGTCCGCGAACCGTCATTCCGGTCATAGTGACCGCTTCGAGCTGCAAATCTGTCACCGCATATTGGCCTAGCGCCGATGCATCGCGGTCATCTTTCGCTAATGCGGCTTGCTTCACGCCCGATTGCTTCGCCTCGTGAAACGCCTGGTAAGCGATCGACACATCAGCCGACGAGCCGACCATCCGCATCGCGCCGTGATCCAGCCACACCGCACGCTGCGTCAGTTTTTTGACGTGATAGAGCGAATGCGACACCAGCAACAAGGTGCCGCCGTCCGCGAGGTAGCGCTCCATCCATGTGATGCATTTGTTCTGAAACGATTCGTCGCCCACCGCGAGCACTTCGTCGGTGATCAGCAAATCCGGTTTCAGCGCTGTCACCAACGCAAAACCGAGGCGCACCACCATGCCGCTGGAGTAAGTTTTGATTGGCGCGTCGATGTGTTCACCGATGTCGGCGAATGCGATGATTGAATCGAGCTGCGCATCGAACGCAACGCCGGTCAAACCCTGCAACGCCGCTGATAGTTTCAGGTTTTCGCGGCCCGTGTACTCGGGATGAAAGCCTGCACCCAATTCCAACAATGCGCCGACCGTGCCGATACGTTTTGCGCTGCCAGCGCTCGGTTGCAGCACGCCCGCAACGATTTTCAATAGCGTTGATTTGCCCGCACCGTTTTCGCCCACCAGCGCAAACGATTCGCCTCGGCGCACAGTGAAATCAATATCGGTTAACGCGTGAAACCCTTCACCCGATGGCTTCGCCATGACGAGCCGCGCCAGCGCCGCAAAGCCCGCGCCGTGTCGCCCGATGCGCGGAAACGTCTTGCTGACGTGGCTAACCGTGAGCAGGATTTCGCTCATTGATGGGCGTCCACACGCGGCGCACGGTTCCTAAAATTCGTGAGCAGCATTTCGCTCATAAATAGTCATCCACATGCGGTGCGACGCGCCAAAAAAACGCGTAGCCCATCAGCGCAATCGCAGCCCCGCCCGCCAGCAGCGTCGCGTCCACCCAAGACGCGCCCGCGCCCGCAAGATAGGTGTCATGCATACGCGCGATCAGGTGCGTGAACGGATTGGCCATCACGCCATCGCGATACGCCGCTGGAATCGATTCAATGCCATACTGAATGCCGCAAACGAATGAGAGCAGCATGAAGAGCGGCCCCAGCATACCCTCAATGTCGCGCACCAGAATCTGCGCGGTGGACACGATCCACGCAAAGCCCAACGCCGCAAAAAATAACGCGAACCATGCGGGCAGCGAGAACAGGATTCCGCTCAAGTGCACCTTGAAACCGAGCGCCGCGAACAGAATCACGATTGCCGTCAGCGCCACCCAGTTCAGCACGAACGTCACGAGTACAGTAGACAGGGGCACGAAGACGCGTGGCAACGCGGTTTTGGTGATCAGCGATGCCTGCGCGATCAGACTCGTCGCGCCACGCGTCACGCTCTCCGCAAACGCAAGCCACGGCCACAAACCCACCGCGAGAAACGCGACGTAGCTGTCGCCGTACTGCTCGGGCACCGGAGCACGCATGAACAGCCCGAACACGAGCGCATAAACACCCAGCGACAACAACGGCTGCGCCAGCCACCAGATCGGCGAGAGGACGCCTCCGAGGAAGCGATTTTTGACTTCGCGTTCGACGAGGGCGCGTAGAAGGGGATTCAACACGCGACCGCTGCCCTGCTCCCCTCCCCCTCGGTGGGGGAGGGGTTGGGGGAGAGGGGGTGAATGGAGTTAGGCTTCATGCGACGATCCCCCTCTCCCTAGCCCTCTTCCACAAGGGGCGAGGGGACCAAAACAGCCAGCACTTCGTCCGCTAGCCCCTGATTCGCGGCAGCAACGATGGTGCCGTCGCTGTTGAGATTAAGCGAGCGCCCGGCCCAATCGCAAGCCACTCCACCGGCCTCAATAATGGGATTCACCAGCGCCGCAAAATCCACCGTCTTCAGTCCCATCTCGACGACCAGATCAACGTGCCCGGACGCGACCAGCGCATAGTTGTAGCAATCCCCGCCGTAGTACACGCCCTTGCAAGCCGCCTTCAGTCGAGCGAATGCATCCGCGCCCGGCCCCGCAAACTGCTCAGGCGCGGTAATCAGCAAGATCGTTTCCGACAAGGGCTTGCGTTTGGCGCTCACCCGCATCGGCACGTCGTTGAACCAAGCCCCCAAACCCTTCACCCCCACCCAGCGCTCGTCCGTTATCGGCTGATCAATCACGCCAATCAATGGCTCACCGTCATGCGTCACGGCGACTAACGTGCCGAACTGCGGCTTGCCGCAGGTAAAGGCTTTGGTGCCATCAATCGGGTCGAGCACCCACACCCACTCCGCCGACAGGTTCACGCTTTCGTGCTCTTCGCCAAGAATGCCGTGGGTTGGGTATTCGCGCGCAATTTCCTCACGCAGCCGCGTCTCGATCTCCATGTCAGCGAGCGTGACTGGCGTCGCATCGGGCTTGTCGATGATCGTCAATTCAGAGCGGAAATAGCGCTGCGCAATGGGGCGGGCAAGGTCTGCCAAATGCTCGGCAAACGCCTTATAGTGGAGAAGGTGACTCATATCGACGATAATTTTCGCTGATTGCAGAATCCGTTTGCCATTTGGCTGTCATCCTGCGCGAAGCGAAGGATCAGCGGGCACACGAACGAAGCTCAAAAAGCGCTACCGCAGACGCCACCTGATGTTTCGCTTTGCTCCACATAACAACTTTGGAAATACACTCATGACCATAAAAATCGGCGACAGCCTCCCCGCAGCCACCCTCACCGAATCGGCCGGTCAGGACGAAGCCAAAAATTGCCCAATGCCACCGATGCCTGTGGACATCGCAGCGCTCGCTGCTGGCAAGAAGATCGTGATCTTCGGCTTGCCAGGTGCGTTCACACCCACTTGCTCGGCACAACATGTCCCGAGTTACGTCAAGAATTTCGATGCGCTCAAAGCTAAAGGCGTTGACGAAATCATCTGCATGGCCGTCAACGACGGCTTCGTGATGGGCGCCTGGGGCCAGACCCAAAACGCCGCAGGCAAAGTGCGCATGATGGGTGATGGCTCGGCTGCCTTCACCAAGGCGCTCGGCCTTGAACTGGACCTCACGGCAAAAGGCATGGGCGTCCGTTGCCAGCGCTTCTCGTTGCTCGTGGACAACGGCGTTGTGAAGCAGGTCAACGTTGAGGGCGTCGGTCCGGCAAATTGCTCGTTCGGCGAGAACATGCTGGCGCAGCTGGGCTAGTTTTTGCAAAGGGCACCCGCCAACGCGGGTGCCAGCGATAAGTCGAGCGCTGCGGCCTCGGTTGGGCAATCCAGTGCGGGCTTGCGACCACTCGCACGCGCTGCTGCAATTTCCTCCTGAGCGGCGGCCATCTGGGCGCGGAACATCTCGTTCGCGTGCAACTTCGCCACCGTCGCGGCGGCCATCACGCGGCCCGCGTCAACATCGCTTTGCCAATGCGCGCCGCAGACGACACGGCTCTGCCCGAAGGCAAGTCCGCGCGCGATCAACCCGTCCGTGCGCTCGGCGGCCAGTTCGGCCAATACCAGCGCCCACGCCCAGACCAAAACCGCGTGACCGGACGGATACGAACCGTCTTTGCGTAACTGCGCGTCTTCTGCTGGCGTACACATCGCCTCGCTCATCGCGACAAACGGACGCGGTCGATTGTAGTGATCTTTCGCGGCATAAGTCGAAAGCCCCGCATCGAGCAACGTTCGCCGCAGCAGCATGGTCAGATGCGGCGCGCTCTCAGCGTTGATCGGCATGTCCATTGCGCAGGAAAACGCGTCCGCCGCTGCCGGGAACTTCAGGCTCGCATCTCGGGTCGCAAGTCGCCAGCAATGGTCGCATCGACTTGTTTCGGGGCAGGGGATTTCCGTAACATGCGTTGTCTGCCCAAGTCCAACGATCATCCATGCTGCAACTCCCGACTGACAAATACCTCGCGCTGCGCGTCATCCCCATGCCCGCCGACGCCAATGCCAACGGCGACATCTTTGGCGGCTGGATCATGTCGCAGGTGGATCTGGCGGGCAGCGTGCCTGCCGTGCGCCGCGCGAAGGGGCGCATCGCGACGGTGGCGGTGAATGAGTTTTTGTTCAAGCAACCCGTTCAGATTGGTGACGTCGTGAGTTTTTACGCGACAGTGAAGCGCGTTGGACGCACGTCGATCACGGTGGATGTTGAGGTTTATTCCGAGAGGAATCGCGGCACGGTGGTGGTGAAGGTCACCGAGGCGGAATTGACGTATGTTGCGATTGGGCCGGACGGTCGCTCGCGAGAGTTGCCGCCTGAGGGCGATACGGTGTTGGTGTGATCATGCGAAATTCGGTGTCGTTTGCGGCCTGCATCGCTGCGCTTCTAACCTGCTTCGCACACGCAGAAATCGTCAACATTCCCGCGCCCTATTTGGGTGATGGCAAAACGCTACGTGTCCAGTGGTTTACGCCTGAAGCGAAGACGGCGACCGGGGCGGCGGCGATTCTGTTGCATGGCTGCGGCGGACTTGGTGCAAAGGGCGGTTTGAACGCGCGACACCAGGCGGCGAAAGATTGGCTGATTGAGCGCGGCATCGCGGTGGCTATGCCAGAGAGTTTCACCTCACGCGGCTTTGAGGAAGTCTGCACGATCAAGCTGCAATCGCGCACGATTGCGCAGAGTGATCGCGTGAAAGATGTGATCGCGACGCGTAGCTGGCTTGACGCGCAAGCGGGTGTCGACGCCAAAAAAGTGCTGCTTTGGGGTTGGTCGCATGGTGGCTCAACGGTTCTCAATACGCTCACCCATAAGTCGCTGATGGGTGAGTTCGCAAACGAGGTGAAATTTGCCGAAGCAATTGCGTTTTACCCGGGCTGTTCGCCGTTCGCTAAAGATTCCGCAGCGTCAAAAATCTCGTCTCCGCTTACGGTGCTGATGGGCGATTCCGACGACTGGACACCCCCCGCGCCGTGCTCAGCCTTCGTCGCACGACTCAAAAACAACGACCAGCCGGCAACGATCACGCTGTATCCCGGCGCGTATCACGACTTCGACAACCCGGCAGGCAAATTGCGCGTGCGCACCGAAGTGCCCAATGGAGTGAACAAGGAAAAAGGTGTGACTGTCGCGCCCGATCCAAAAGCGCGTGAGGATGCGATGTCAAAAATTGACGCTTTGCTACGCAAACGCGGTTTTGTGCACTAAAAGCGATCTACATCTTTATCGTATAACGACCAGTTCACGGGGGCTAAGATCCATTTTCATCATTTCTCGACTTGTCGAAAAAATCACGCCTAGCCCTTGTTCAGGCGAAGTTTCAGCTAAAAGCTGAAACTTATGGCGCAGTCAATCCTGAGAGGTAATCGGCCAGCATTTCGATGTCGCCCGGCGTCAGCCCCTGCACCGCCGAGGTCATGGTGCCGTCGAAATCGGCGCGGGTTGAGGCGCGGAACAGCTTCAGTTGCTCACGCAAATAATCGATCTGTTGTCCGGCCAGACGCGGAATGTGTTGTTGCCCGACGAGCGTTGCCGTGTGGCAGGCCACACAGTTGTTTTTCTCGGTGATCACCCTGCCTTGCGCAACATTGTCGGGGGCAGTTGCTCGCGTCGGCGCAGTCATTTTTTGTGACGAAAAAAACAGCGCCAGATCATTGAGATCGGCGTTCTTCAACTTTTCCACAAACGGCGCCATCTGATCGTTTTTGCGACGCCCTTCGCGAAACATGAACAGCGCGCTGACGATGAACTGCTTCGGCTGTCCGGCAAGCGACGGGATGGTCGGGATCGTCGAATTTCCATCCGCACCATGACATGCACCGCACACCTGCGCCTTTTGCCGCCCCTCCTCCATGCCCGCGTGAGCGAGCGACGCAACAAGGGCCAGCGTCGCTGCGACGACCGTCCGCAATATCACCCCGCCAAACGTCAGACGAACAACGGGACGTGGCCGATTTTGCAGGCGCGCGTGCATCATTTCTTCGCGTAGCTCACGCGGTAAATGATGCCGTTGTAATCATCCGAAAACAGGATCGAACCGTCGCGCATCTGCAGCACGTCCACCGGGCGGCCCCACATTGGTGGATCGGCCTTTTCGTTCTCCAGAAAGCCGTCGACGAAGGGATGCAGCGTGGCTTTGCCTTTGGCATCAAGCGACGCGCGAACGAGGTTGTAGCCCTGCTTGGTCGAGCGGTTCCACGAACCATGTTGCGCGATGATGATGCTGTTCTTGTATTCGGCGGGAAACATCTTGCCGGTATAGAACTTCATCCCGAGCGGCGCGATATGTGCGCCCAGTTTTGCCACGGGCGGCGTGAATTCGGCGCAGTTGCGATGCTTGCCGTACTCAGTGTCGAGCAGGTCGCCCTGATGACAATACGGAAAACCAAAGTGCTCGCCCTTATGGCTCACCACATTTAACTCGTCATGCGGCAACTCGTCGCCGAGCCAGTCGCGACCATGATCGGTGAACCACAGTTTTTTGGTGACCGGATGCCAATCCATGCCGACGCTATTCCTGACGCCAAGCGCGTAGCTCTCGAGAACGCCAGTCTTCGGATCGACGCGCATGATCGCGGCCTGCATCGCTGTCGGCATGGTGATGTTTTGCGGCGAACCGATGTTGAAGTAAAGCTTGCCATCGGGGCCGAGTGCGAGGTATTTCCAGAAGTGGCCGGGTTGCGCCGTCGGGTCGAGATCATCGATCACTACTTTCGCTTCTGGCGGATTGTCGAGACGGTCCTCAATCCCGTCGTAACGGGTGATGCGATGACGCTCGGCCACGTAGAGCGTGCCATCCTTAAACACGATGCCATTAGGGGATTTCAGCCCTTTGAGCATGGTCTTGACCTCGCGCTTGCCGCCCTTGTCAACAATCGCGTAGACGTTACTCAGATTGCGATTGCTGGCAAATACGGTGCCCTTGTCGCCAAGCGCCAGCGAGCGCGCTTCGGGCGCATCGTCGGCCCATACTTCGACCTTGAAACCAGCGGGAACCTTGAGTTTGCCGACCGGCAATTCGCTGGCCGGGCGACCGGTGAGGTGCGGCGCAAACGGATGCAGCGGTGATTTATCCTGATCGGTCGCCCGCCCTTGTTGCCAGGCTGGCGGCGGGGCTGCGGGGGCCGGTTGCTGTCCGACTGCGACCGCGATCGCACCGGTCAACGATAGCGCCGCAAAAATTGCTGTAACACGCATCATGAATCTCCTTCTGGGAATGTCCGCTGCAAGAGTGAAGCGGACGGATGAGCGCCATCTTCGCGGCGCATTCATCATCGCAGCGGATTTTCAGTGATTACTCCGCCGCCATTCATGCACATTTGCGCAATACTGAAACTCGACAATGCGCAGAGATTGGCTACGCCCCTGTTTGGCGAAGCAACGCCAAAAGCGGCCGCGACATTCAGCGCTGAGATTTCTCGAACGGTGAGTTGTCCCAACGCAGCGTCCAGAACAAATCAATCGCGGATTCTTCGCCGGATTGCGCGCGAATGTTCAAGCTGTTGTTGATGCGGTAGATGAGCTGCAACGTGCCCGTTGTCGCTTTAAGCCCGCGTTCGTAGCCTACGTAGAGACGATCTGAAATTTGCTTGCCGACAGTGACTACAGTGTCCTTCGTGGTGCCGCTGTTGGTGGCGACGCCCAGCGTGTCGAGGCCGAACTTGCTGCCAATCGTTTCGCCCTCGCCGGCGAGCAGGGCAAACGCCGCTTTTTGCACAAGCACCGTATCGTCGCGACTTAAGTTATCGGAGCTTTTGCCGGTGACCAGCAAGGCCAGTTTTTCCGTGTCGGCACGCTCCGGATCGGCGTAGAGTTTGATGCGAGGGGAGAGCGCCGTGCCCGTGATCGCTACGCCCACAGTCTGGTCGGGATCGCTGCGGGCACGCAATGCCAAAATGTCAAGGCGCGGATTGCTCAGGTTGCCAGCGAACGTAACCTGCCCGCGATCTATTTCGAGGTCTTGTCCATAGGCGCGATAGGTGCCGCGCACCGTGCGGACGTTGCCGTTCGCGGCGAGCTGGCCACCCGGCGTCGTGAGTTTCAATTGTCCCGCGAGGCGCGTGTTGATGCCGCGACCTTTGATCTGAAGATCGCCACCCAGATCGAGCGCAAGGTTGACGTCAACTTTGGTTTTGCGCGGTGGTGTGGGCGCAGGTGAGACGGTTTGCATTTCCGCAGCATTGGGCTTCCGCTTAACGTAAACGTCGTCAGAAAGCGCGGGCGCATCGACCTGAGAAATATCGAAGAACCCGCGATCTAGCGTGAAGCTGCCGCCAAGTTTGATGACTTCATTGTTGGCGCTCAAACGTGCCGTACCGCTCGCGTCGATGCGGCGATCCACGCGGCCCAGCAGGCGGAAGTTTTCCGCTTTCAACGTGAGTTGAACCTCTGGTTTGGTTGACAGCGTGCCCTTGCCGTCCACCGTGATTCGACCGTCGCCGCCGCGGGCACTGACGGCCTCAAGCTGCACCTGATCGCCGACGAAAACGATGCGTCCGCGCCCTTCAATCAAGTCAATGCCTTCGAGCGCATTTTTCACACTCAGGTCGTTCAATACGAGTGCGCCCTGAGCTTTCGGCGCGCCCAACGTGCCACCGAAGTTCGCCTCGCCATTGAGGCCGCCGCCCAAGCGCCAGCCGGGTGGCAAGAAGCTGCCCCACGCCGCGAGATTGTCGAGACGAGCGGTAAGTTTGCCGTCGAGCGGCGAGGACATAGGAGGCAATAAGTCTTGCGCCGAAGCAGTGATATTTGCCGTCGCCTCCGCACGACCCACGCGGTCACCGTCGATGATTTGCGACACGCGCCAGATGCCTTGCTCGGCGTTCATCGCGAATTTAAGTTCCCGCAGACCAAGCAGGCCAGAACCCGCGTTGTCACCGATTCGCAAATCGCCCGATTGCCGCGAGAGTTCGAGCACGGCGCGCGTGCCTTTGTCGGTGGACACGGCGAAACGCCCCGCGAGTACGAGGTCGCCTTCGAGAGTTTTGCGCCCCAGCTCACGCTCGAGCGTAACGACGTTGAACGGGCCGATATTGCCAGTGCCAGAGAATTTTGGTGCAGCTGCTGCGCCACGTGCAGCGGTGTATTGCAGCGCAGACCAATCGATCGGCACCGTTGCGATGAGCGCCTTCCCGGCGTCCGCAGTGAAAGTGCTGCCTGACGTTTCGGTGCCGCTTTTCCAACGCAAAGTGAACGGTTCCACGCGCGCCCACATTTGCGGCGTTGCGCCTTCGCGGGTGGCGGTTTCAGTGACTTGCAAGCGCTCGATCGCGCCGGTCCAGGCGGCGAGCGCGCTCGTCGCGCTGCTTTCGCTGCGCCCCGCCAGTGCCGCGCTCAATTGCAGAATGCGCTCACCCTGTTTCATCGTGCTCGTGGCTTCGATACGATGTTCGCGCAGGCTGCCTTTGCCTTGCAGATTTAACGAGCTGATCAACGTATTTGTTTGCGCGCCGCTGCTGATTCCGTCGGCGCGGAGATCGAGATTGAACGGCGCATCAGGCTGCAACGCAACTTGCAATTTCGCAACAAATTTCTGTATTCGAGCCTCAGCTCTTGCGACATCCTGTCCACTCACGCTGGCATCAACCGCAAGCGCGTTCCACGCGCCCGACAAGCTACCCTGGGCTTTGATGACACCGCGCAGCGTCGCTTTATTGGCTTCGTCGCCTTTGGTTTGCGTCTGACTCACCGATTGCAGCGCGCTCAAATTTTGCGCGTCGAGTGACCACGTGAGTACGTCGCTCGCAGCGCCCAGGCGACCGCTCCACTGCGCGCGGTTGCTGGCGAGCACCAGACTGCCGCTCGTCTCAATTCTCGGCGGAAGCCTAGGAGCAATCGCTGGCCCCAGCAACGCGAGCTTTGCCTCGCCCGTCAACGGCTGCATGCCCCAACGACTGTCCTTGATGACAATGTCAGCGCTCGCAGCGATGGGTTTGGTGAGCGCGGCGGGGTCGATAACTGCGTTGCCCTTAATGCTGCCATTGAGCATCGCGCTCTGTTTTGCACCCGTGCGTGGTGGCATGAACGCAAATGGATCCAGCTGAGACCAAAGCGTGTCGGTGGTGACTCGCCACGGTCTGAGTTTTCCTTGCGCAGCATTTGCCTCATTTGCCTTTAATGCCGCGTCGCGCTCGGCAAGTAGCTTCCCGCGAACCTGCGCGGCCCCGGCAACGACGTTGAGTTCGCTCAACTCGATGCGCGACTGTTGAATTTTCCCGGTGAGGCTGACGTCGACGCCGGAGCGCAATCCCGTAGGCCAACGATTCTGGTGAATTAGTGCCGCGAGTGCGGTTCCTTTGAGGGTGGCCTTTAGCGCGATTGGTTTAGTCGCGGTCGTGTCAACGCCTGCGGCAATCACTCGCCCTGCTACTTGTAGCGCGGGCCAACGCGTGTCCAGTTCGGCGAGCTTCACATCGCTGGCATCGAATGCGAGTTGCCACGGGCCGGTCTTCCATGTGCCGCTGCCAACGATGCGCCCTGCACTGCCTTTACCTCCAGACAGCTGTCCGTTGAAGGCTTCGATGACAGCGTTTTGTGGTGTGCCGCTGGCGCTAATTTTAAGCGCTGAAATGGGAAGCAGCTTGCGATCCAGTGAACCGGGCGTGGCGTTGGCTGCCTCGACCACGATACGCATCGGCTGATCTTTCACCAATGCGATATCAGCCTTGCCGGTCAGCGTTGTGGACGGTGCGTTGGGCAATAGTTTGCTCACGTCAAATCGATCAAAGCGCGCGATGAGCGCCGACAGCGGCATCGCCGCAAACGGCTGTACGCGGGCCGTCGCATCGAGTGATTGATCGGAGGCGCGTGCTGTCAACTTCACATCAAAATTTTCGAGCGGGCCATCGGCGATGATCGTTGCCGTCCAGGGAATTCCCGCCGCTTCGCCTTTTGCCTCTTGGCGCGCAAAAACGCTGGCTTTCAACGCAAGCGGTGCTTGCGCAGCGAGCGTCGCATCGCCGGTGATCCGAAGCGTATTAACGGTCGCGCTACCAAGCTTTACAACATGTGCTTTGGGGTCAAGATTGACTGAGCCGCTCATGTCCGTGATGACGGTTGCTTTGGCTGCGTCAGACTTTTCCGGGCGTACGCTGAGCTTGCCAACTGTCAGCACATCTATTGCCAAAGCGAATGGCAAATCCAGCGATTTCGGCGGTGGGCTGGGTTCGCTCGGGCGCGTGCTGACATCAACTTCTGCGGCACTCAAACGATCAAAATGAAAGCGCGCCGGACGCAGGTCATAGTCCGCGAGCGAGTAGCTCAAATTGCGAACCACGATACTCGATGATGCCAAAGCTATCTGAACTTCTTTCGCGGAAAAATTACTGCGTATGTCGCCCGCTGGTTCGACCACCGTGACGAGCCCGTTACTCCACGACTGCACTGCGCCGAACAGCGTGCGCTGGCCGTCGACGGTTTTTATTAGGTAGAAGACGGCTGCGGCGATCACAACGAATGTGATCAACAACAAGGCGATAAGCCCTAGCGACCAGCGCACCGCATGGTGCCTGAATGTTCGTGGCTTTCGCGGGGATGCCAGTGCTTTCGTGTTCACTAAAAAGTGACCCCAACCGACACGCCAAAGTTCACTTTTTTCGTCTGCTGAGCATAGGCGAGATAGCCACTTACCGGTCCGACCGGACTACGCCAGCGGGCACCCATGCCGTAGCTTGTGCTGGCTTTCCATCCACGCGCCGAGTCGGCCGCATCACCGACATCGGCGAACACCGTGCCATAAATCCCCGGTCTAATTTCGCGCGCCAACTCAGCGCTGGCGGTCATCAGAAAGCGTCCACCCGCAACGTAAGTTCCGGTCGGATTCGCGCCCCGAATTCCCAGCGTCTGAAAGCCATAACCGCGCACCGACACTTCGCCGCCTGCGCGAAACAATAAGCTCTGCGGAATGCCAGCGGGCGTGTTGGCGAACACTTGTCCGACCTCAAGTCGCGCCTGCGTAAGCCATTGATCACCGAGTGGAAGAAAGTAGGTCGCACGACCCAGCGCGCGCGCAAAAGGCTTGCCGCCTTCGGTATTGCCAGACTTGCCAAAGCGCGCGCCCGCGCCGATCTGTCCCGACACGGCAAGGCCCCGCGTCGGGAACACGGGGTTATCGACGTTACGCCAAACCATCTCGTAACCGGCGAGTGCGGCATTGCCGGTCAAGTCGCTATTCGGCTCGCGCACGGCAGAGCGCAGCACGTCAACGAAGTAAAGGCGAGTAATGCGGTCAGCGTCTTGTCGACGTCCGATGCGCAGCCGCTGGCTGTCGATGACGAGGCCTGCTACATCGCTGCGCCCCGCCGACACTGACACCAAATTTCGATAATTATTTGGCAACGGATAAGACAAAAAGTCCACGCTGAAACTGCGCTCATCGCGCGCCCAGCGCAGGCGAGTGAGCGATTGCCAATCGAACCCAAACAGGCGCAGATATTCGTGCTCCGCAGTAATGCGAGGGCCGTTTTCAGTGCTGAAACCGGGGCCGAATAGGAGCCGGTGCAACGTTTGTTCGCGCAGTCGCACTTGCACCGGAACGGCGTCGGCCAAAGCCAAATTCGGCTCAATATCGACCACCGCAGCGCGGAACAAGCCGCTTGCTTGCAGGCGGTCTTGAAAGTCGAGGAGGGCCTTTTGTGTATAGGCCTGACCGAGGGTGATCGTAGACAAATTATCAACGGCGGAGCGCGGGTAACGCTGCAATCCAGTGATGGCAAGCGCGCCGAAGCGAAATTCGGGGCCGCTGTCGAAATCAACCTTGAGCGCGGCTGTGTTTTCATCGGCATCAATCGTCGCGGCGCTGTCCGCGATGCGGGCAGTCGGATAGCGATCAGCCCAAAGGGAGGTCAACAACGCACTTTTCGACGACGTCCACCCGCTGTCCTGAAACGGCGCGCCAACGGGCAGGCCCCATTGGTTGCGGATTGAGGCAATACGCGCAGCGCCGCCTGCGTCTATCGTGATGGCACCCACGGGCGTTACCGTCACCTCGTTGATTCGGGTCCGCGGGCCCGATGCGATCGTCACGGTCACTTTGCGCTGGACTGGATTGGCGCTTTGCAGACCGGACGCTTCAACTCGAATAGTGGCGTTGAAGTAGCCTTCGGTGGCGAGCAGCTTGCGCAGTTGCTCCGGCGCAATTTCGACGAGTCGAGTGATCTCTGCGTTCGTGACATCGGCCTGATCGGCGAAGCGCGCCACGTCAGCGTAGCGCGTGAGAGTCGCGCGCAGTGCGGAGGGCACGTCCGGCGCTACGAATGTCACCTCATACGCGGCTGCATGAATGCCAGGCGCACAGCACAGTGCCGCGAGCCATGCCACACGCCGACCTGCCTGTGGGAGGAGAGTTTTAAGCCAGTTTGCGTCGAACAATGTCGTTCACTTGCGCCGGATTAGCTTTCCCCTGTGATGCTTTCATGACCATGCCGACGATACTCATGAGCGCTTTTTCTTTACCGGCCTTGTAGTCGGCTATTTGGGCTGCGCTTTTTGCGAGGACTTCGTCGACGATTTTTTCTATTGCACCGCTGTCGCTGATTTGCTTGAGGCCTTTGGATTCGATCAAACCATCCAAAGCTGCGAACGAGACCGTTACTTGTTCACCGAACTGCATAGCCTCGAAACCGCCCGGATTTACATACTTAGTCGGCGGCTTGTTCCAGTGTTCTTCGAACAACGTTCTTGCTATCTTGTTACTAATTGTGCCGTCGGCAATTCGTTGAACAAGGGCCGCAAGCCACACGGACGGGATCGGGGATTGCTCAATCGTTTTGTCTTCTCGATTGAGCGCGGCGGACACCTCGCCCAACATCCAGTTAGCGACCAGCTTCGCATCAGCGCCAGCGTTCACCGCCGTCTCAAAATAACTCGCCGTTGCGCCGTCCTGCGACAACAGCAAAGCGTCGTAATGCGGCAGGCCGTATTGCGAAGAGAACCGCGCACACTTCGTCTCCGGCAGTTCAGGCATACCGGCTTTGATGCGCGCCAGCATTTCGTCGCTAACGACCAGCGGCGGTAAATCGGGATCGGGGAAGTAGCGATAGTCCATCGCGTCTTCCTTGCTGCGCATCGCCTTCGTTTCGCCGGTGTCCGGATTGAACAATACGGTCGCCTGTTGAATCTTGCGACCGTCCTCAATCTCTGCGATCTGCCACTGCACCTCAAAATCAATCGCCTGCTGCATGAACTTGAAGCTGTTCAGGTTCTTGATCTCGCGGCGGGTGCCGAATTCCTTTTGCCCCATAGGACGGACGGACACGTTGACGTCGCAGCGGAACGAGCCTTCCTGCATATTGCCATCGCAAATGTCCAAGTAGCGCACGAGGTTATGCAGCGTTTTGGCATATGCGATTGCCTCTTTTGCAGAGCGCATCACGGGCTCGGTTACGATCTCCAGCAGCGGCGTACCGGCACGGTTGAGGTCAACACCAGACGCCCCGTCGAACTCGTTGTGGACACTTTTTCCAGCGTCTTCTTCGAGGTGGGCGCGCGTGAGCTCGATGAACTTGGTCGTGCCATCGTCGAGCGTGATTGTGAGTCCACCACCCTGCACAATTGGGGTCTCAAATTGAGAAATTTGGTAGCCCTTAGGTAGGTCAGGATAGAAGTAGTTTTTGCGAGCAAAGATTGAGCGCTGGTTGATTTTCGCGCCAATGGCCAAGCCGAACTTAACGGCGCGCTCAACCGCGCCTTTGTTCATCACGGGAAGCGCGCCTGGCATGGCCAGATCGACGACGTTTGCCTGCGTGTTTGGCGCGGCACCGAAGGCCGTGCTGCTGCCGCTGAAAATTTTTGATGCGGTCGTGAGCTGGGTGTGTGTTTCCAGCCCGATCACTACTTCCCACTGTGCCATAACCATTACTCGCTGCGTTGTAGTTTTCCCCCTCTCACCTTGCGGGAGAGGGTGGGGGTGAGCGGCGCTGGCTTCGGGAGCAATCTGTGTGCTCCAATTCACCGAACCCCTCTCCCTAGCCCTCTCCCGCAAGGGGAGAGGGGACTGATTGCTGTGCCCTCGCGCGCAAAAAGACTAAATATTTGGATGGCGTTTATGCCAATCCGTCGCCAATTGAAACTGATGCGCCACATTCAACATGCGCGCTTCATCCAGATAATTGCCGATTATTTGCAAGCCCACATGCTGACCGTTTTCATCGACGCCACAAGGGTGACTCATTGCTGGCTGACCGGTCAGATTTGCGCAAATGGTAAAGATGTCATTTAAGTACATTTTCACCGGGTCATCGCTCTTGGATCCGAACTGGAATGCGGTTTCCGGCGCGGTTGGGCCCATGACCATGTCACACACTTCGTAAGCACGCTTGAAATCTGCTGCGATCAAGCGACGCAGCTTGCCAGCTTGCAGGTAATAAGCGTCGTAATAGCCGTGCGACAGCACATAGGTACCAATCAAAATGCGGCGCTTGACCTCGGCACCGAAACCTTCGGCGCGCGAGCGCTTGTACATGTCCATCAGGTCTGTGTATTCCGCTGCACGATGTCCGTAACGCACGCCGTCGAACCGCGACAGATTGCTTGACGCTTCGGCAGGAGCCACGACGTAATATGCGGGCACCGAATATTTGACGTTCGGCAGCGACACCTCAACCGTGATCGCACCGAGTTTTCGGTAGACGGATAGCGCTTCATCGACAGCTTTTGCGATGCCAGGGGCGACGCCGTCACCGAAGAACTCTTTCGGCAATCCGATGCGCAGACCAGTTATCGGTTTAGCGAGGTCACGCGAATAGTTTTCCTTTGGGCGATCCAGAGACGTTGCGTCGTTTGCGTCGAATCCGGCCATCGCGCTCAGAAGCAACGCGCAATCTTGCGCAGTCTGAGCAAACGGCCCGGCCTGATCCAGCGACGAAGCGAAAGCGATAATGCCAAAGCGCGAGCAGATTCCGTAAGTCGGCTTCAGCCCCGTCAAATTGCAGAACATTGCTGGCTGACGGATCGAGCCGCCGGTGTCGGTGCCCGTAGATGCTGGCGTCAGGCCCGCAGCGACACTGGCCGCCGAGCCACCCGATGAGCCGCCGGGGACGCGCGACGTGTCCCACGGGTTCTTCACGGTGCCGAAGTACGACGTTTCGTTCGACGAACCCATCGCAAACTCGTCCATGTTCAACTTGCCGAGGGTGACCATGCCAGCCGCCGACATGTTCTCGACGACGGTTGAACTGTAGGGCGCGACGAAGTTCTCCAGCATCTTCGAGCCGCAGGTGGTGCGCCAACCGTCGATCAGGTAAATGTCTTTGTGCGCGACGGGGACGCCGAGCAAAGGCGCAGCAACGCCTGTAGCGCGCTTGTCATCAGTCGCTTTGGCCCCGGCCAGCGTTTTTTCACGATCCAGTGTGACGTAGGCATTGAGCACGGGCTGCAGCGCCTCTGCGCGGTCGAGGTAATGCGTGGCAAGTTCAACTGCGCTGACTTTTTTGTCGTCCAGCGCTTTGACCGTCTCGGCAACCGTGGCAAAGGTGTTCCAGCTCACTCGATAACTTTCGGCACGAGAAAGTAGCCCTCAGCTGCGTGGGGTGCATTTTTCTGATATTTCTCGCGATGATCGGTCTCCGTCACGGCATCTTCGCGCAAACGCAGCACCATATCGAGGCCGTGCGACATCGGCTCGACGCCCTGCGTATTGACCGCCTGCATCTCGTCAATGAGCTTGAAAATGCCATCCAGCTTGGCTTGCACATCGAGAACTTCGGCGGGAGTAACGCGGATACGGGCGAGATGCGCGATCCGCTCGATATCTTGGGAGGAGAGGCTCATGAATCAGAGGAAGTCAGGAAAAGTGCCGCGCCGGAGGCCGCGTTCAGGCTGGCTGCGGACACTACAGAGATATTTGTCTGGGAATGGTAGGGTAACATATTGGGTTAATTAGAGCTCGCTTCACCTCTCATGCAGAATGCTGAAGAAGGGCTTGCAGTCGATGTTTCCGGGGGATGGTAGGTAGGGTCTGACGTGCATGTTGCATCTTGGGCCTGCACGGCATTGTCCGATGCGGTCACGGGAGGCCGCGAGAATTTATGTTCAAGTTTCTGACCAGTTATTTTTCCACCGACATCGCCATCGATCTCGGTACCGCCAATACGCTGATTTATGTGCGCGGCAAGGGCATCGTGCTTGACGAGCCGTCGGTCGTGGCGATCCGCCAGGAAGGCGGGCCTAACGGCAAGCGCGTCATTCAGGACGTTGGCTTGTCGGCGAAGCAGATGTTGGGCCGAACGCCGGGCAACATCACCGCGATTCGCCCAATGAAGGACGGCGTGATTGCCGACTTCAACGTCACCGAGCAGATGCTGAAACAATTCATCCGCAAGGTGCTCGACAGCAAAATGTTCAGCCCGAGTCCGCGCATCATCATCTGTGTGCCGTGCGGCTCGACGCAGGTCGAGCGGCGCGCGATTCGTGAATCGGCATTGGGGGCGGGTGCTTCCAAGGTGTTTTTGATTGAAGAGCCGATGGCTGCGGCGATCGGTGCTGATTTGCCGATTTCGGATGCGACGGGTTCGATGGTTGTTGATATTGGTGGCGGTACCACGGAAGTCGGCGTGATCTCGTTGGGTGGCATGGTTTACGCGGGTTCCGTACGTGTGGGTGGCGACAAATTTGATGAAGCCATCATCAACTACATCCGCCGCAACTACGGCATGCTGATCGGTGAAACCACGGCCGAAATGATCAAAAAGAAGATCGGTTCGGCCTTCCCCGGCAGCGAAGTGCTGGAGATGGAAATCAAGGGTCGCAATCTGGCCGAAGGTATTCCGCGCGCGTTCACGGTTTCGTCGAACGAGATTCTTGAAGCGCTGACCGATCCGCTGAACGCCATCGTCAGCGCCGTGAAACAGGCGCTGGAGCGCACGCCACCTGAACTCGGCTCTGACATTGCAGACAAGGGCATGGTGCTCACGGGCGGTGGCGCATTGTTGCGCGATATCGACCGATTATTGATGGAGGAAACCGGTCTGCCGGTTGTGGTGGCAGAGGACCCGCTGACCTGCGTGGTGCGCGGCTGTGGCAAGGCGCTCGAAAACATTGATCGTCTGTCTTCAATCTTCACGACAGACTAAGAAAGCGCGTCTAGTGATATTTCGCTGCCCACGCCTTCGTATGATGAGCGGCGGCAGCGGATTCACGACTCCACGCAAGGGCGTCTCTAAAAAGTATGCACGGTAGAGTCACCTCACTGCCTTCAGAGCCGCCCCGCTTCTTCAATCGCGGGCCAAGTCCGATTGCTCGCCTAACCTTCTTTGGGGTGATTTCGCTTGCGCTGATGTTCATTGATGCGCGTTTCCGCACGCTGGAAACCGTACGTATGGCGATTGCCACTGTGGTTTATCCGGTGCAGCAAGCCGCCCTTCTGCCAGGACAAATGGCGAAACACTTGGGCGAGTTTTTAGACACGCGCGAAGACCTTCGTGTCGAAAACACGAAGCTTAAAGCTGAGCTGCTGGTGGCGTCACAAGCTCAGCAGGCGCAAGTGGCGTCGAAGCAGGAGGCAGATCGCCTGCAAAAACTTTTGCAAGTCTCGCAAACGTCAACAACAAAAGCGCAAGCTGCGCACGTGGTCTACCTTGGCCGCGATCCATTCTCGCAAAAGGCGTTCGTCAATCGCGGTGTATCCCAGACATTCGAGCCGGGCTCGGCGGTCGTCGATGAATTGGGCCTGCTCGGGCAATTGACGCGCGTGCACCCGCTGTTTGCGGAAATTACTTTGTTGACCGAAAAAGATTTCGCTGTGCCCGTCAAAATCGAACGCACATCAATGCGCGCTTTGCTCTATGGCCGTGGCCCGGGCAAATCACCCGAGCTGCGCTACGTTGCGGGTAATGCCGATGTGAAAGAAGGTGATTTGCTCCTGACTTCGAGCATCGATGGCTTGTATCCGAGCAATATCCGTGTCGCCCGCGTGACAAGTGTGCTGCGCGACGCTGAGAGCGCGTTTGCACGCATCGAATGCGTGCCAACGGCGGCTGTGGCGGGCGCCGAAACGGTGCTCGTGCTCGACAAACCGCCCGTGCCCGCACCGCGACCCGCGGCGGAAGCGGCCGCTGAACTGTCAACCAAAAAACGCAGGTAGTGATGTTTCATTTACCTGATTCGCCGCTGTTCAAAATCGCGAGCCCGGAGGATATTCTCCTCACGCCGAAGCCGTGGTTCGTGGCGATCACACTAGCGGTGGCCTTCACTGCCAACTTGCTGCCGCTGTCAGGATTTGCCTTGACGTTGCGACCCGATTTTTTCGCGTTGGTGTTGCTCTATTGGGCGATCCATCAACCCCGCTGGATCGGCGTTGGACTGGCCTGGGCCTGTGGTTTATTGACTGACGTTGTAGAGGCAAATTTGTTCGGTCAGCACGCTCTGGCGTATGCGATTCTGGGTTTCGCGGCCGGATATTTTCATCGTCGGGTGCTGCGTTTTCCGCTATGGCAACAGGCGCTACATGTACTGGGGCTGTTGCTTGTCGCGCAGGGTGTTGTGCTGGTGCTGCGACTGATGAGTGGCGCTTCGCCACCCAGCGCGGCGATTGTCCTCGGTAGCTTCAGCAGCGCCCTTATTTGGCCGATTGTTTCGGGGCTCCTGCAGTGGCCGCAGCGTGTGCGCTCACTTCTGGACTGAGATCAAAGCTGTGGCGTCCGAACTCAGAAATTACGATACGGAACTGTTCTGGTTCCAGCGTCGCCTGTCGTTGGCGGCGATCTACGTGATCGTATGTTTTGCCGCGTTACTGGGCCGTTTTGTTTATCTGCAAGTGTTTCAGTACAAACACTTTGTGACGCTCGCTGAAGCAAACCGCATCGACATTCAGCCGGAAGCTCCAAATCGCGGCATCATCACGGATCGAAACGGAGTTGTGCTGGCCTCTAATTACTCCGCGTACACGCTGGAAATCAATCCGCAAAAAGTGGCTGATCTCGACACTGCTATCGATGAGATTGGCAAAATCGTTGAGATTTCGGCGCGTGATCGCCGTCGCTTCAAGCGTCTCTTTGATGAATTTCGGAGCAACGACAGTTTGCCACTCAAGTCCCGTCTGACCGATGAAGAGGTTGCACGCATAGCCGCCAATCGCTATCGCCTGCCAGGGGTTGAAATCAAAGCTCGCCTGTTTCGGCAATACCCGTTTGCCGAAATTGCGTCCCACGTGGTCGGCTATATCGGTCGCATCAGTCAGGGCGAAAAAGAGCGTATCGAACAGCAAGAGTTGAGCGCCAGTTACAAAGGTTCTGACTACATTGGCAAGCGCGGCATTGAGCTCTCGTATGAGCGGGATTTGCACGGTTCGGCGGGTTCAACGGAGGTCGAGGTCGACGCCAATCGCCGTGTGGTTCGTGTGTTGTCGCGCAAGCCTTCGGTGGTTGGCAACAACCTTCAGCTATCGCTCGATATTCGTCTGCAAAAAATCGCCGAGGATGCATTCGGCAGCAAACGTGGCGCGTTGATTGCAATCGAGCCCGCCACGGGGGATGTGCTCGCGTTTGTCAGCAAGCCGGGCTATGACCCGAACCTGTTCGTCGATGGCATCGACCCGCTGAGTTGGGATGCATTGCGCAATTCGCCGGACAACCCAATGTTGAACCGCCCGTTGCAGGGTGGCTACCCACCGGGGTCCACGTATAAGCCGTTCATGGCGTTGATGGCACAGGAATTGGGCGTCCGCACGCCCTCGCAGGCGATCCGCGATCCCGGTTTTTTTCGTCTGGGTGCGGGTTATTGGCGGGACGATAAGGCCGGTGGTCACGGTGTTGTCGACATGGTGAAGTCCATCGCGATTTCATGCGACACCTACTACTACCAACTCGCCTCCGAGCTTGATATTGACGACTGGTCGGGTTTCATGAAGCAGTTTGGCTTCGGACAAAAAACGGGCGTCGATATTGATGGTGAATTGACTGGCATTCTTCCCAGTCGGGCGTGGAAAGCCAAGCGGTTTCCGAAAGATCCAAAACTTCATGTTGGCGATCAGGTGTCGTTGGGTATTGGACAGGGCTACAACACATTCACCCCGATGCAAATGGCCTACGCCACATCGGTTCTGGCAAATCGTGGTGTGGCGTTCAAACCGCATCTGGTCAAGCGGGTTCAGGACGCACGCACTGGTGAATCGCGTCTGACGCAGCCCAGCCCTGCGTACACGATCCCACTCAAGCCGGAGCATGTTGACGTCGTGCTCAAAGGCATGGCTGGCGTGGTGTCGGAAGGCACCGGGCGAAAAGCGTTCCTGAACGCAAAATACAGTAGCGGCGGGAAGACCGGAACGGCACAGGTCTTTGGTCTTCGCGGTGGCGACTATAAGGCTTCGCAAGTGGCGGAGCGGTTGCGCGATCACGCCTGGTACATCGCGCTGGCACCGCTCGACAAACCAAAAATAGCACTGGTGGCATTCGTTGAGAATGGTGGCTTCGGCGCTGAGGCGGCCGCCCCGATCGCACGCAAAGTGCTCGATGCTTACTTCGACCCGGCGCTCCTGGATGCTGCACTCAAGCGCGACATCCCAATGGCGGAAGCGATCGCCGGTGCCGCCATTGTTCGTGAGGTTAAACGAGCGCGATGATGCAACAGCTGTGGGCGAAATTCACCGACCACCTCGATCCATTTCTTTTCGCGGTGGTAACAGCCATCGCTGCGCTCGGCTTGTTGGTGCTCTACAGTGCGGTCGGCGAGACGCTGGGGCGTGTGATTTCGCAATCGCAAAAGATGGTCGTTGCGGTGGCGATCATGATTCTGATTGCCAATCTTTCGCCGCAATTTATCGCACGATTTGCGGTGCCACTTTATGTAATCGGCATTGTATTGCTGATCGGCGTCGCGCTCGGCGGCGAGGTCGTAAAGGGAGCGCGCCGCTGGTTAAAAATTCCCGGCGTAGGTAATATTCAGCCCTCTGAGATCATGAAGATCGCGCTGCCGCTGATCCTGGCGTGGTATTTCGAGCGCCACGAAGGCAGCATGAATTGGCGCAACTTTTTGGTAGCGGCGGTACTGGTTGTAATTCCATTTGGACTCGTGGTGCGACAGCCTGATCTGGGCACCGCGCTGCTGATTGGTGCCTGCGGCTTCTACGTGTTATTTCTTGCGGGCCTCGACTGGCGCGTCATCATCGGTGGCGCGATTGTGGGGGGGCTGGCGTTGTGGGCAGCGTGGGAATTCAATTTGCTGCATGACTACCAGAAGCAGCGAGTGCTCAATTTCATCAGCCCGCAAAATGACACGCAGGACGCCGGCTGGCACACCATTCAGGCGGCCATTGCGATTGGCTCGGGCGGGCTGTTCGGGAAAGGCTGGGGCAACGGTACGCAGACTCACCTTGAGTTTTTGCCGGAAAAGCACACGGACTTCATTTTCGCGGTTTATGGCGAAGAGTTTGGCTTGCTTGGAGGCATCGTGCTGGTCGTGCTCTACCTGCTGTTCATTGGGCGCTGTTTCGTGATCACCGCCAACGCGTCGAACCTGTTTGGCCGACTGATGGCGGGCTCAATGACGCTGATGTTTTTCACTTATGCATTCGTCAACATGGGCATGGTCACCGGCATGTTGCCCGTCGTAGGGGTGCCGCTGCCGTTCGTGAGTTTTGGCGGGACGGCGCTGATCACGTTGTTCATCGCGGTGGGCATTCTGATGAGTGTGCAATCGCATCGCAAATTGGTGAATTCGTGACGCATTCGGCGGGTTGGATCAAATTTCTTCTAGTGCTTGGCGTTGCCACGCTGCTCGGCGCTTGCGCCAGCAAATCTCCCGCCTCGCCCGCCGCAAAGCCCATCGCTGTCGCACGTCCCGGCGCATACTACAAAGACGATGGCCCAGCCGCATCCGTACCCGCTGATATTGATCGCATTCCCGATGCGGTCGCCCGCGCCGAGCCTCTACACCGATTCGCTAATCGCCCCTACAACGTGTTTGGCGTTGACTACAGGCCAATGACCAGTCTCGGCGCGCTGCGTCAACGCGGTATCGCCTCCTGGTATGGCCGCAAATTTCACGGGCAAAAGACAGCGATTGGCGAAACCTACGATATGTTTGCGATGACTGCGGCACATCCGACGGCACCGCTTCCATGCTTTGCTCGCGTCACACACGCCAAATCGGGGCGCAGCGTCGTTGTGCGCATCAATGATCGCGGACCGTTCCACGCGGGACGTATCGTGGATTTGTCCTACGCTGCGGCGAGCCGTCTTGGCATTGCGCAGGGCGGGAGTGGTGAAGTAGAGTTGGAATTGCTGGTTCCACCGTTCCGATCCATCCCCCCAGGCGTTCTTGGCGAGTCAGCGGCAGCATTCACGCCACCTCCTCCGGCACCCGTCACGCCCGCCGAACCGCCCGCCATTGCCATTTCACCGACGCAACCGAGTTCACAAGATTTTTATTACGTTCAATTGGCCGCATTCGGAAACTTTGCTAACGCTCAGGCGTTCCAACAGCGAATGAGCATCGAACTGGCCACTACACCGCGCGTGCAGCAAGTCGACTCGCTTTATCGCGTGCGCCTTGGGCCTTTTGCCACGCGTGGCGAAGCGGAAACTGCGCGCGACAGTGCGCAATCTGTCCTGTCGACACCGCTCGTAATTTCTTCTACGCTTGCCCGATGAAAAAAACAGTTCTTCGCCTCATCATTGCGGCTTCGGCACTCGGTGTAGGCTTTTTGAGCACAAGTGTCCGCGCGCAGCTCACCATCGACATCATAGGGGTCGGTGCGCAGCAAATTCCGGTTGCAGTCGCCGGGTTTGCCGGAAACGATGCCCTGGCGCTGCAAGTCTCAAGCGTTATCGAGGCCGACCTCGCACGCAGCGGCCTGATAAAAACGGTGAACGCAGCGGGCCTGCCACGCAGTGGTGAATTGGTCGCCGTGCGATTCCCGGAATTGAAAACTCGCGGTGCCGACGCGACCGTCATCGGTGCTGTGCAACCGGGCGACGCTGGCATGGTGAACGTTAGTTTTCGGCTTGTTGATGTACCCAAGCAAGCGCAATTAACCGGTCTGACTTTCAACGTTGCAAACCGTGATTTGCGCGCTACCGCGCACCGGATTTCCGACATCATTTACGAGCAGTTAACAGGCGAGAAAGGCGTATTCAGCACACGGCTCGCGTATGTATCGAAGTCGCCGGGGCGCTTTCAACTGATTGTGGCCGACAGTGACGGCTTCAATGCGGTACCTGCGCTGAATTCTACTGAACCCATCATTTCGCCCGCGTGGTCGCCTGATGGTGATCGGCTCGCATACGTGTCTTTCGAAGGGCGCAAACCGAGCGTTTACGTGCAAAGCGTCGTCTCAGGCGTGCGCACGTTGCTGGTTCGCGCAGCGGGCAATCAGTCGGCACCCGCATGGTCTCCCGATGGCAGCCGCATCGTTTATGCCTCGTCGCAGGCGGGCGGCACCCAGCTATTTATCGCCAACGCCGATGGCAGCGGTTGGCGTCGTTTGACCAGCAGCGGCGCGATCGATACCGCGCCAAACTGGGCACCCGATGGACGTATTTATTTCATGAGTGATCGCGGTGGTTCGCCGCAGATCTACCGGATGTCGCCTGAAGGCGGCAACGCCGAGCGTGTCACCTTCGAAGGCAACGAGAATGCCAACCCGCGTGTCGCCGCGGACGGCAAGAGCATGGTGTTTGTCAAGCGCGAAGGCTCCCGCTACATGCTCGCGGTGCAGGATTTTGCGTCACGACAGGTGCAGGTTTTGACACAGGGGCCGGTCGACGAATCGCCCTCGTTCGCGCCGAACGGAAAACTGATTGTTTATGCGTCGGTGTATAACGGTAAGGGCATTCTCGCCGCCGTATCCGCCGACGGGCGCGTCAAGCAACGGCTTGGCGCTACGAACGCTGATGTGCGCGAACCAGCATGGGGTCCCTTGCCCGCATTGCCAAAGTAGCTGCATGGTTGCACAATTCGCGTGACGGGGAAAACGCTTCACGCACAGGTCACAGGACACCGGGGCAGGCCGCCCATCTCGAAAGGAAACTTTATGAATCGTCTCTGGAAATCTACTCTCGCCATTCTCGCGGCAACCACCCTTGTCGCGCTGAGCGGCTGCTCGTCAACGCCTGAAGCCACAACAACGGTAGAAGATCGCACCGCAACCTCGACGGTCGCACCTAGCACGGGTGCTGCGGGGGCCTCCACCAGCGGCGTCGGCACCGCTGGTTCAGGGATAGCAACAGTGAACGCTGGCGGCAGCACTGGCGCGGTTAACAGTTCACTTCGCGATCCACGCAGCCCGTTATCGCGTCGCGAAATTTTTTACGATTACGACAGCTTCACCGTTAAAGACGAATACAAGCCCTTGCTGGAAGCGCATGCCGCATATCTCAAAGCAAATCGCAACGCGCGCATCAAAGTTGAAGGCAATACTGACGAGCGCGGTAGCCGCGAATACAACCTCGCGTTGGGGCAGAAACGCTCCGAGAGCGTCAAACGCGTGCTGACGCTCCTGGGTGTCAGCGATGCGCAAATTGACACCGTGAGTTTCGGTGAAGAGAAGCCGCGCAATCCGGCGTCGAATGAGGGGGCCTATGCAGAAAACCGCCGCTGCGATCTGCTCTATGCGGGAGAGTAGTTGATGCAGTGGGTGCGTTTTCGTCCGAAGGCGACGGGCCTAACTTCTAGAGCGTTGAAAATCTCTGCTCTGGCACTGGCTCTGGCTCTGGCAGGTATAAACACGGCTCAAGCTGGCTTGTTTGACGACGAAGAAGCGCGCAAGCAGATTCTGCAATTGCGCTCGCAGATTGCCGAAACACAACGCACGCTGGATCAGCGCGTCGGCGAACTAGAAGCACAAGCGCGCAATCGCAGCATCATTGACCTGTTCAATCAGGTTGAGACACTGAAGGCAGAGTTTGCACGCCTGCGCGGGCAGATCGAGGTGCTGCAGAACGAGACGGAAAACACCCAGAAGCGTCAGCGCGATCTCTATGTCGATCTCGACGGTCGCTTGCGCAAAATGGAAGCATTGATGGCTGAGCAGGTTGCGCGTGCGGCGCAGTTGCCCGCCGTAGTTGCTCCAACGGCACCTCCGAGCGCTGGTGCGGGCGCGCCCGTCCTCACCGACCCGTCACGCGCGATGCCGCCGTCAGGCGCTGCACCGCCGCCTGCGCCACTGACCGATCCGGTCGCAGAACAGCGCGCCTATGATCAGGGGCTTGAGCATTTCCGGGGCGGACGCTTCGGCGAAGCGGTCACCGCGTTTCAGCTTTTCATCCGCAATTTCCCGAAGAGCACGCTGGTGCCGTCGGCGCAATACTGGATCGGCAATTCGCTCTACGCAGTGCGCGATTTTCGCGGTGCGATTGCGACGCAGCGGCAGTTGCTGACGCAGTTTCCAGACAGCGCAAAGGCATCCGATGCGTTGCTGAATATCGCCTCTGCGCAAAGTGAATTGGGTGATTTGCAAGGATCGCGCGCCACCATGCAAGAGGTAGTCGCCAAGTATCCCGCGTCCGAAGCTGGCGCAAAAGCGAAACAGCGACTCGGTATTCGATAGTCCGCGCTGTTCAAGTGCCTGCGCCGAGCTTCTCGCATCGCGTCGTCGACTGGCAGCGCTCGCATGGTCGCCACGAACTGCCTTGGCAGGGGACGCGCGACGCCTACAAAATCTGGCTCTCGGAAATCATGTTGCAGCAGACGCAGGTTGCGACCGTGCTGCCGTATTACACAAAATTTCTTGAGCGTTTTCGGAATGTTGCTGCGCTTGCCGCTGCGTCAGAAGACGAGGTGCTCGCGCATTGGGCCGGACTGGGCTACTACAGCCGTGCGCGCAATTTGCACAATGCCGCGAAGCAGGTCGTAGCAAAGCACAGCGGCATTTTCCCTGACGACGTGGCGTTGCTGGCAGAACTTCCGGGCATTGGACGCAGCACAGCCGCCGCCATCGCGGCGTTCGCTTACGACGTGATCGCGCCGATCCTTGACGGCAACGTCAAACGCGTGCTCGCGCGGCACGCGGCTGTCGACGGATTCCCCGGGGTCAGTGCGGTGGAAAAGCAATTGTGGATGGAAGCTCAAGCTCGACTACCCCGGCAGGCTAAAGACATGGTCGCGTACACGCAGGGCCTCATGGATCTGGGCGCAACGATTTGCACCAAGGGTGACCCACGTTGCATGTTGTGTCCCATCGCCAACGATTGCGCCGCGAAATCAGGCGGGCGCATCGCCGACATTCCCGCGCCAAGACCCAGCAAAAAAATTCCGGAGCGATCGCAACGTTATCTGCTCGCGCTGCATAGCGATGAGGTGTTGCTCGTAAAGCGCCCGGCACCGGGGATTTGGGGCGGGTTGTGGTGCTTGCCTGAGCTGTCTGATGACGATGATGCAATCACCATCGCCCGCGTTCGTTTTGGCGTTAGCCAGTCAACAGCGATGAGTGACCGTCTGCCGTTCAAACACACGTTCACTCATTTTCGCCTCACGCTGGTCGTCACCCCGTTGGTCGTGACGCGAATTGACGCCGCCGCAAACGCATCCGGTTCAGTCTGGCTGGCACGAAACGAGTTGCAAACAGTCGCTCTGCCGAAGCCGATTTCTACCTTGCTGGCGGGTCTCTAGGGAAACGCTGAATAATGTCATCCTGAGCACGGCGAAGGATCAGGTGGCATGCGACGGCGATTGCAAGTCACTGAAATCATTGCATGTCACCTGAT
>JAYVPF010000076.1:0-8627 GCA_043757535.1 Burkholderiales bacterium | reverse complement strand
CACAATGTCCGCACTGCCGAACGAAGTCGATCATGCGGGCGGCTACATGGCCACGCTGTGGAGACGCATCAAGGGAGCCTTTGACCACGACGCTTGTGGCCCTGCCCCTCAAGATGCGGACAACGTGAC
The DNA here is from genome assembly GCA_043757535.1 of Burkholderiales bacterium. Taxonomy (GTDB): domain Bacteria; phylum Pseudomonadota; class Gammaproteobacteria; order Burkholderiales; family Casimicrobiaceae; genus Casimicrobium. The sequence continues at coordinate 8,498 of JAYVPF010000076.1, read as the reverse complement.
CGTGGTGTCGAAGCTCAAGTCTACGGATCCGCTGGGCTACGACGCCTACGCCAAGACCCTCTGGGATCGCATTGATCATGCGTTGAACCGCGACGCGACCACCGGCAAGCTGGGCGACGACCCGCTGGTCGTTGGGTTGTTTGGCGAATGGGGTGTCGGCAAGACTTATCTGCTCGAAAAAATCCGGGATCGCGCGATCACGTACGGCGATGGGCGAGCCGTGCGACGGCGCAGCGATGGTGGCTTCGGCCTCACTATCCCCGTGTATTTTCAGCCCTGGAAGTATGAGCATGAGGAGCATTTGCACGTACCACTGTTGCTGCATACGCTCAAAGCTCTGGAGGAGGGCGTCAAAATAGCTCGAACATCGCCCGAACTGATGGCGCAAGCCGCACAAGCACCCGGTGATGCGATCATTCAATCGCTCCCGAAGGTCGTCGCGGTATTCAAAAAACTGGTCACAGCGGCCGTGGTTGTAATGGAGCCGGTATCTGGGGTAGCGCTTGCTGTCGCACAAAGCGTTGCCGACAAGGCAGCCAAACCCAGGCAAAAAAAACTGCGCGTTGCGGACGACTTGAAGTACACCGATAACGGGAATTACTTCTACCAGATTCACGAAATACTGAAAGCGATCACCCGCCCTGCGCTGCACTCGGGTTACTTGCCCGACTTTGTCATCGTGAACAAAAATTTTGCTGTCAACTTCGTCGTCTTCGTAGATGACCTCGACCGCTGTCTCCCCGAAAAAGCAGTGCAGGTGCTCGAACTCATCAAAACCGTTTTCAACGTCGAGAGCTTCGCTTTCGTACTCGCGCTAGACGACGAAGTGATTGAGCGCGGTATCGGACACCGCTACAAGGATTACACCTTCGAAAACAAAAAGCAGCAGATGCCAATCACAGGGTTTGAATACCTTGAAAAAATTGTGCACTTGCCGTTTCGGCTTCCGGCATTGACCGAGAAGCAGGCGATTGCCTTTGTCCGCAATGTCGAAAATAGAGTTGACCCGGAAGCCACACCACTTCAGCCGAACAAGCCGCTGCACTGGTTTGCCGAGCTGGGTGCGGGCTCGCCGATTGCGTATCGGGAGCGCGACGACGAGCCCGGTCTGACGTCCATGCCGGGTGCTTTCGACGACCGCAATCCGCTTGAGAAAGGCAGCACAGGCGCGCGCAGTGATGCGCCGGTCGCGCCGCCCATCGAACCGCATTCCGCGCACTTACGGTTGCTGCTCGCCAGCTTCGATGCGTACGTCCCGCGCAAGCTCCTGCGCACGGTCGAACTCTGGCACCAACTGTGCAACGTCGCCCGTGAGCGCAAAGTGGCGTCCGAGACTTCAGTCGAATTGTTTTGGTCGCGCGCGTCGGACGGCAATCGCGTCGCGCTCGACACACGGGTGATTTTTGCGCTGATGCTGCTGCAACTGTTCCAGCCTGATTTGTTTCGATTTATGCGTCGTCGCAGTTCTGCATTTCCGATCTTGCTGGGGGCCTTTCGGCGCAAAGACCCGAGCGACCCACTGAGCGATGGTCTGCACAAAACGCAACTCTCCGATGTGGACTTGTGGAGCTGGGCCTGCTTTTATGCGCCCGAGCCCGCGCCCGCGAACGGCAAGAAATCCAGCAAACGTCCACTCAAACGACCTACCAATGAAGCCGCAGCCGTCGCGTTGATTTCTGCATTGCCGACCGATAAAACGGGAGAGGAAGACCGACCGTATCAGGCGCAGCAAATTCGCCTGCGTCTGGTTGAAAAATTGGTCGAACATGGCGCCGCCCAGCGCCATGTCTTCAACCCGTTCAAGCTCATGCATGCGCTGGCGATGACGTTGCCACTGGACAAGGACGGCACGTTTAGTTGCGTCAAAGACATTCAGGTGTATTTTGCCGTGCTGTCGCAGCATTCGCAGTCGGACATTGATGCGCTGGGCATGACTTCGCGTGTAGTCACCGAAATGGTTCATGAGCACGCAACGATTCACGACGAAGCTACCGAATCGACTGGTGAGCCCGTCCCCGGCGCGCCGGCAGGTAAATCAACCACCCTGCCAGCCTCGCCCACCTTCGCGCTCAGCGATCCGGATGGCCTGTTCAACATTCTCATCGCCGCCGACACAGCGGCCCGCAGCGGAATTCAGGAGCGTCATTCGCTGCGGGCGGCGCAGATTATCAATCCGCTGGGTGTGACGGTGCTGATGGTCAAATTTCGTGACTACATTCGCGCTCAAACGACGTCTGATGGATCGATCAACGAACAAGACTTCCTGCACATCACCGGCGCACTCGCCGCTGTTGCCCCGTGGCTCGGCTGGCGGCAGCGTGGCAGATCCGTATTTGCCACACTTGGCGGCGCAGCGGTAACCAATGCAAGCCAAACCGGCCAAGCGCTGATCGACGAAGTCCTAGCCGCTGCGCCGACGCCGAAATGTCGCGCTGCGATTGGTGATCTGCTGGAGCGCTTCGAGGGCGGCGATCCGCGATTTGAAGAGCTACGTCCGCACCGACTGTTTGATCGATTGCACGGTAACTCGCTCGCTGACGAACCTATCCCCGGTTTTGTACGTGTCCCCAAGGGCGATTTCACGATGGGGCACGCCTCAGAGGCGAACAATAAAGGCGAAAGCGACAACAGGCCGCGCACTGTCAATATTAACGACGACTTCTACATCGCCCGTACGCTGACCACCGTTGGGCAGTACGCGCGCTTCATCGATGCTGGTGCCTACTCGGATGCCTCCCCGCAGTTTTGGGGCGCAGAAGGGCTGAAATGGCTGGGCAAAGGCACGGACGACGCGAAATCCGCTCCTGAGCTCTGGGCCGAGCAACGCGCACATGCCAATCGTCCGGTGGTTCGCATTCGCTGGTTCGAGGCGCGCGCCTATGCCCGTTGGCTCTCGACGATCATGGCGTCGGAACTTGCCGCCGTCTCGAAAGACCCGGCGTTTCAGGTTCGATTGCCGACCGAGGCGCAGTGGGAACGGGCCGCTCGCGCCAAGAGCGCAACCGAATGGCACCCACAGCGTTGGCCGTTTGGCGACGACCCAAACAGCGTGCCAAAAAATGCCAATGTCCGCGGTTCGGGCATTGGTTCAGTGTCCGCCGTCGGCGTCTTTGCGCCCAACCCGATTGGACTTTACGACATGGCTGGCAACGCGTGGGAATGGATGGATAACGTGTACGTGTCCAACTCTCCCAAAACGTTTGCGCGGGTCGGCGCGGATAACAATCCCACAGGCTCACTCTCCCTGCGTGGCGGCTCCTGGCTCAGTCACCCGGAGCGCGCGTCGTGTTCCTGCCGCTATTGAAATCCTCCTGGAGGCGTGAACCTCGACCGAGGGTTTCGGGTGGTGTTGTCCCTGGCCGAAAATGAAAACTGAACCCTGATCGTTCGATGAAGAGGCGCGGTCATATCAGCGGAGCCATGAGTCATTAAGCAGAAGCGCGCGTAGCGCGTCGCTTTTTTTGCGAAGGGTCAGTGTCGTGGCGTGGTGCCACTCGTCTTGATCCACGCGCCGAGCAACCGGCCCACCTCGTCCATCATGCGCACACCGTGCTCAAACTGCGCGGCGCTGATGTATTCGCAGTCGTGGCACAGCCGAAGCTGCATTCGTAGTTGGGCGAGGGCTACGTCCGCATGCAGCAGCCGCGCGGCGGGCCGCGCCGAGCGCTGCGCTTCGAAGCTCGTGTAGGCTGGGTTGCCAAACCCAGCGGCCCTCGGTCGCGCCGCGCTGGAATGCTGGGTTTCAACCCAGCCTACGTCCTAACGACCTGCAACTGAAGATGCTGTTCATACGCATCGAAATCGGCGTCGCTGTGCAGCAGCGACAAGCCTTCGCGAATGCAGAAACTGGCGATGAATGAGTCTGCTAGCTTGCTTATTGTGAAGCCGAGTTTTCGCAATTTGCGATAGTGAGCGGCGGCGAGTGTGGCCCTATCTGCGCCCGCCAATGACATGGACGGAAAAACCGCGAGCGCCCCCGAAACTTTGCGGGCCTGCGCATCTGTTGGCACGCCGCGCAGCACTTCATAGAGCACCAGATCAGCAAGCAGAATTTCTGCTTCGCCGTCCACCAGTCGAGCACGTAGCCATTGAACCTGCGGTGTCAATGTGCCGCGCAAATGGTCAATCCAGACGCTGCTGTCGACCAAAACTTCGACGGTCATGCGGCGCGTTTTTGCGCGGGTCGCGCGGGTTGCACGGGTAGCACCGTGTTCGATGCGCCCACGGTGTCGCTCCACATAACCTGTCCGCCGAGCGCAAGAATGCGAGCGTAGTTTTTTCGCCGCGCAATTAGCTTGAGCCCTTCTTCAACGGCGTCGCGCTTGGTAGAAAAGCCGCCCGCCTGCATCGCTGCCGCCATCAATTTGTCGTTAATTTCGATATTGGTTCGCATGCTGGGTTTTCTTAAAATATTGATGTGTATTGTATGCTGAAAAATACACATTGGTATGTATTTGAAAAAGTGAGCTGAGCGAATCTAGCGCTTTCAGAACCAAATTTGTCAGTGCCCTTCAAATCGCGCCGATACGTAGCGCGCCGGATGGCCCCGAGGTATCCACTCCTTCGCGAGACATTGATTGATCGCGCTCATGCGGGGGGGGCAAGGCGCTACGCGATTGCGGTCACGCAGGCATGGCCTGAACAGGTGAGCAACGAGATTTATGTCTCACGTATTGGAACGTTCACTCCTTTCGCGTGATGTTCACAAACAATTCTGGCTCAACGCTGACGCCGTTGAGATAAACCGACCAGTGCAGGTGCGGGCCGCTGGCACGCCCGGTTGCGCCGGAGCGGGCGACGGCTTGGCCTTTGCGTACGCTGTCGCCGACTTTCGCTGTGTGTTCGCTCAAATGACAGAACAAGCTTAGGAGGCCGTTGCCGTGGTCGATGAACATTGTTTTGCCGCAGAAGTAATAGTCGCCCGTGTCGAGCACCACGCCGTCGCCCGGTGCGAGCACGGGCGTGCCAGTGCCGACTGCGACGTCGAGTCCGGCGTGCGGCGCACGCGGTTTGCCGTTGAGGACGCGTGAGCCACCGAAGCGGCCCGACAACCGTCCGACGGCGGGGAGGGCGAACGACGCGCTTGTCGCGGCATCTTCGCGCCACTTCGAACGCACGGTTTTGAGGTGCGCCGACTCAGTTTCGATGCGCGCAATCACCTCGGGCGGTGGCTCGACCATCGCGTTGTCTTTGAGCGTGACGTGCTGCACCGGGTAGCGTTTTTCCTTGACGGTGAACGCCACGGATTCGGCTGCGCCATTGCGGTTGACGCTGACTGAATGCTCGCCGGGCACGGTTGAAAGAGGCAACCCGACGACCGCGATCCAGGACGCGCCGCGCTTGACCGTCCACACGTTCACGCCGTCGCGCGTCACGGCGGGCTTCGCTTCAACGGCAGGGGCCACGGTAACCAGAGCGACACCGCCCGGGACTCGCGATTCGCGAGGCAACCCGTCTTTGGCACTCGCGGCGGTCGCTAATGACACTGAGGCAACGAGGGCCGCGACGCCCAAGCTCAGCAGCCCGCGCGTGCCAGTGGCAAATACATTCCGAGCTTTGCCGATGCGCTTTTTGTCGACGATATTCAAATCCATAGCTCAGTGGGCGACGATGACGACACTATCCCGGCCTCCGAAATTCGCTCTCAACCCAAGCAGGGTAGGGTGGGCACCCCGTGCCCACGCGGATTGCGACGTCAACGATGGGTGGGCAGAGGGCTGCCCACCCTACGGGTTCGTGCGGCTAACGTGGCCGACGGAACTCGTCCTCAATCCATGCTGTGGCACTAGCCACATTCAACCGAAAATCCGCCCGAACTCGCACCTTCGCGGCCTCAATGCCTAACGTATCAGAAGCAGACAAAAGCGCATGCGCATCATCGTCGTCCGGCACGATTTGTAGCGCTACTTTCCATCGTGCATCACCCACGTCCACGGTGACTGATTTATTGAGCTTGGCGTGTTGTGATTGCTCGTGGCGGGTGATGACTTCTGATGCGGTTTTGATGAGCGTGTGGAAGGCGTTGACGTCGAGCGGCTTCGGATCTTTTTTGTTGCGACCCATGGTCCATGGGCCGACGAGCGCGGGTTCGCGTTCGCCATCCTTGTACATTTCGACGGCCCAACCTTCGTCGTCTTCGTTTTTGACGACTTTTGCCGTCCAGCCGTCGTCTTGCCACAGCCGGGGTTCTTTGACGGTGGCAGGGGAGTCAATCTCAATCGGGTTGACGGCGGGGAGGGGGGCGTGGTCGCTCATCAGATGAATGTTACGTGGCGGCGATTAATCGGCGGCGCAGGTCGGCGAATACAGAGCGATGCGCAGCGGCATACAGCTTTTTGTCAGACGCACGGTTGCAATGGGGCTGAATGGTCAAAATACTATTTCTCGACTTTATACGTTTTATGCCGCTAGCCCCGACAAAATGGCGCTTTCATTGAAAAGCTGATGCTGCCCATTTGTGGTGTACGATGCGTGAACACATGTTTTTAGGGAGGGCTTTTGATGCTCGCATCAGAGCGTAAATTGTGTATTGGTGCCGTTTTGCTGGCGGCGGGCGCGGGCAGTCGGCTCGGGCATAAACCGAAATCGTTGCTCGAGCTCGATGGCGTGCCGCTCATCCATCGCCAGCTCGCCGCGCTGTCCGGTGCGGGCGTTGCCGAGGTCGTGGTGGTGCTCGGCCACCACGCGGCATTGATTGCGGCGGCGCTTGCTGCGTGTCCTATGGCGGTCAACGTTAGAACGGTGGTCAACCCCAATCCGGACGACGGTCAGCCCTCGTCGGTGCGCATCGGTCTGCAAAGTCTCAGCGCAAAACTCGACGCGGTGATCGTCGCTTTGGCCGATCAACCGCTGCTCGACGCCGAGGATATTGCGGCGCTGATTGACGCGTTCAAACAGCGCAGCGCTGCGGCGGCGATGGTGGTGCCACGCGTGTCAGGTGCGCCGGGAAATCCGGTGATATTCGACGCTGCACTGCGCGATGAATGGTTGCGTGGTGCCACCCATGCGATGGGGCGTGGATGGCGTGAAGCGAACCCGCAGCGCGTGCAATGGTTCGACAGCGACAACGCCCACTTTTGCGTGGACATTGACACTGCCGAAGACATCACCGAGTTCGCCCGCCGCAGCGGGCACGAATTGCGTTGGCCGTCGGGGCTGGCGTAGCCGTCGCCACACCAACGCCAAACCAACGCCAAGTCAGCGGTTAGTCAACAATGGCTTGCGCTACCAGCGCCTTCACCATACGCCGGTATGACGCGCGCAGCGGGCTGGGCGCCTGCGACATGTAGACCGCGCACAGTTGCTCTTTCGGTTCCGCCCAGAAATAGGTGCCACCGTATCCGGCCCACATGAATTCACCGGCAGTACCGTGCACAGGCGCAATGCCATCACCCTGGCGCACCAGAAACCCGAGACCGAAGGTGTAGCCCGCTGAACCGAAGAGCAGCATGCCGGGATTGACCGTGGTGCCAATGGTGCCCAGATGATCGGAGGTCATCAAATTGACCGTGGGCTTGCCAAGGATTCGCACGCCGTCGAGCTGGCCGCCGTTTAACATCGCCTGGCAGAAGCGCAGATAGTCGCCCGCCGTGCCGACGCCTCCGGCACCGCCGGAATCGTTGCCGGGCACTTTGCTGACGTCGATCAATGTGTTGATGGCCCCGGTGGCCGGGTCCTTCGCGAACGGCTCCGCCAGGCGAGCGGACTTCTGCGCGGGCACCGAGAAGCCGGTGTCAACCATTTTCAATGGCTTGAACATGCGCTCTTCGAGGAACTCGCCGAGCCGTTTGCCCGACACGGCCTCGATCACGCGGCCCTGCACGTCCACCGAAAGGCTGTATTCCCACTGGCTGCCGGGTTGCTGCGCGAGCGGCGCTTTGCCGATACGATCAGACCACTCGGCACCGGGCAAATCGCGCGCATCGTAGTCGAAGTCGGGCTTGTAGATGCCCGCCTTGATGTAGGCGTCACGCACCAGGGTGTTTTTGGTCAACTCACCGTAGGCGACGCCTGACGTGTGGCGCAGCAAATCCTGAATCGTCGGTTCGCGATTGGCGGCGACCAGTTTGTAGGTGATGCCGTTAAAAATCGGGTCGAAAGTGCCCACGCTGACCATCGGATTTTTAAACGACGGCAGAAATTTTGAGACCGGGTCGGTGAGCTGCACTTTGCCATCTTCCACCAGCATCATCAGCGCGGTCGACACCAATGGTTTGGTCATCGAATACAGGCGAAACATCGAATCAACCTGCATCGGGCTGCTGGCCGCGTTGTTGAGTCCGCCAAAGGATTGCGAGTACACCAGCTTGCCCTTTCGAGCCACCATCAACACCGCACCCGGCAATTTTTTGTCATCGATCTCCTGCTTGAACACTGCCGTGAGCTTTTGCAGTCGCTCCGTCGACATCCCGACTGATTCCGGTGTGGCCGCCGGTAGCGGTTGCGCGACGACAAACGTGGTCGCGGCGAGCGCCACAGCCATAGCGAGCGGTCGATGA
>JAYVPF010000075.1:0-8642 GCA_043757535.1 Burkholderiales bacterium | reverse complement strand
CGTTTTTTCGATGGCGCGCTTGAAGCGGCGCAGTGCAACTTCGAAAGGTTCGTTTTCGCGGAGTTTGACGATCATGTGTGTTTTGCGGTTAAGTGCGCTGAACTTAAAGTTCAACGCGTTTCTTCTGAGTAGCCTTGTAATATAACCCGAAATGATCAAACGCTCAAGAAAAAACGCTGCTGGCGGCGCACTAGTGCTGGGCATCGAGTCGTCTTGTGACGAGACGGGTGTGGCGCTGTTTGACGCGTCGACGGGCCAAGTGATTACTGAAGCCTTGCACTCACAAATCGCTTTGCATGCGCCGTATGGAGGCGTGGTGCCGGAATTGGCGAGCCGTGATCACATCAAATATGGCTTACGCTTGATCGATCAAGTTCTCCGGGATTCAGAAATTACAGGCAGTGACGTGAGAGCGGTCGCTTACACACAAGGGCCGGGGCTGGCCGGAGCGTTGCTGGTGGGCGCGCAATTGGCGGCGAGTCTGGCGTTCGGCTGGAGCAAGCCGCTGATCCCGGTTCATCACATGGAAGGGCATTTGTTGTCGCCGCTTTTGGCCGATCCAGCTCCGAAATTTCCGTTCGTGGCGCTTTTGGTGTCGGGCGGACACACACTGTTGATGCGCGTTGATGGCGTAGGTGAGTACACGCTACTCGGCGACACCATAGACGATGCGGCTGGCGAAGCGTTCGACAAGTCGGCGAAATTGCTGGGGCTGGCTTATCCGGGCGGGCCGTTGCTCGCGAATTTGGCTGAAAGTGGCAATCCCAAGGCGTTCGCGATTCCGCGACCGCTTTTGCATTCGGGCGATTTGAATTTCAGTTTTGCGGGACTGAAAACTGCGGTCGCTAACGAAGTGCGTCGATTGACTGGGACTGCACTGCCCGCTCGCGGTGCCGTTTCTTCCGCGCAACCGACGTTGCCTGACGATCATATGTGTCGCGCCGATTTGGCGGCATCGGTTCAAGCCGCGATTGTGGATTCGCTGGTGAGCAAGTCGCTGGCTGCGTTGAAACAAACCGGGCTCAAGCAAATCGTCGTTGCTGGCGGCGTGGGTGCGAACACGCGCTTGCGCGAGACGTTGACAGCCAGTGCTGCACGCATCGGCGCGACGGTGTTTTACCCTCCCGTCGCACTGTGCACGGACAACGGCGCGATGATTGCGCATGTGGGTGCGTTGCGGTTGGCAGAGGCTAGGCACGACTATGCCATCAACGTGCGGCCAAGATGGGCGCTATCCGAGCTGAAGGCCCCCGCTATTTTTTGAAGCTTCCTTCTTTGCCGGAAACCAGTCGCTCAATATTCTCTTTGTGCCGCCAGAGGAGCAGCACGGCCATCACGAGCGCCGCACAAAACGCAGGCCCGACGCCCAAAAAAGACCACGCCAAAACAGGTGCCATCGCGCTGCCAATGATCGCTGCAAGCGACGAAACACGGCTCACCGCAAACACCAGCGCCCATATCAGCGTAAGCCCCAGTCCAACCCGCCAATCTAGCGCCCACAGCACGCCCGCTGCAGTGGCCACACCCTTGCCGCCTTTGAAACCAAAGAACAGCGGAAACAAGTGCCCGAGGAACACAGCCATCGCAACCAGCGCGATGCCCACCTCGGTGATGCCGAATTGCGCAGCAAAATATTTCGCCAACAGAACCGCCACAACACCCTTGAGCGTGTCGCCCAGCAGAGTAAGAATCGCCGCATTTTTGCTGCCACTCCTCAGCACATTGGTTGCACCGGGGTTGCCACTGCCGTAGCTGTGCGGGTCGGGCAGCCTGAGCGCGCGGCTGACGATGACGGCGAACGACAATGATCCAATCAGATATGCGACCGCCAACGCGATGATGTCAGCCATATTCAGTGTGCTCCCCTCGCCAACAATCAGCAGCGGTCTCTAGAATGCTCGGTAGTGTATGCGAGGCAGCATGCGTCGTCATCAGCAAAGCGTCTGGAGCTTTTCGTCGTGGACATTATTTTCGTCAGAGGACTCAAGTGCGAGACCATCCTTGGTGTGTATGAGTGGGAGCGCGTGTCTTTGCGTCCGGTCATGATCGATCTGGAAATCGCAGCGGCGTCGAACGAATCCTTCGAGCATGACGGCGCGAAGGGTTTGATGAATTACGACAGCATTTCGACGCGTTTGACTGAAATGCTGAAAACGCTGCACTACAAAACCGTAGAGCGCCTCGCCGAACACATCGCGCAAACGCTGCTCAGCGAATTTCATGCACCGTGGGTCAAGGTGTCCGTCGGCAAGCCCGCCGCGATCAAGAATGCGACGATGGTGGGTGTGATGATTGAGCGGAGCGTTCGCAGTGCGCCACCACGTTAGGGCGGGCAGTGCCCGCCCTCCTACAAGGACGAAATCAGGCCGCAGCCTTGTGCTTACGCGCGAGCCAAGTGCCAACCGCGACGACGATCACCGCCCCGATCGCGGGTGCCCAGGTATGCGAACCTTCAAGCTTGGCAAAGAAGCCCGCCGTTGCCGGGTCGGTCACGAACATCTCGCCCGCCAGAAAGCCGAGCAATGCAGCGCCAAGCGTGATGATGATTGGGAAACGATCCATCACTTTCATGAGTAACGTGGAGCCGAAGATGATCAGTGGAATGCTCACTGCGAGGCCGATGATCAAGAGTGGCGTGTTGCCCTTGGCCGCAGCGGCCACGGCGATCACGTTGTCCAGACTCATCACCAGGTCAGCAATCAGGATGGTGCGCACGGCGGCCATCATGCCGTCCTTGACACTTTTGCCATCATCTTCACCGCCGTCATCACCTTCGGCCAGCAATTGCACGCCGATATAGATGAGCAGAATGCCGCCGATGATTTTCAGGTACGGCAGCGCCAGTAATTGCACGGCCACCAGCGTCAGAATGATCCGCATCACAATGGCTGCGGCGGAGCCCCAAAAAATCGCCTTCTGGCGCTGACTATCCGGCAGCTTTCTCGCGGCCATCGCAATCACCACCGCGTTGTCACCCGAAAGCACGATGTTGGCCAGAATGATCGAGCCCAACGCGGCCCACCAAACGCCCGAGAAAAGTGCGAGTTCCAAAGTGTCATCCCCCTTGATTTGATCAGCTTTAATTCTAGGGGGCGGGGCTGTCAATTGGCGGCGTAAAAATTAAGCAACTTCAGGCTACGAGCCCATTGATATGGGGGCTAAACGCTACTTCCATCAATTATCGACAAATTCTAATTTCACGCTTCAGCCCCGATAAAATAAGGCTTTCAGAGAAAAGCTGTTATTTCTCAGTGTCGGTCAAACCTTTCACGAAGCTCTTCTGCATGAGGACGATCACGAGAATCGGTGGCAGCAACGCGAGCACCGTGGTGGACATAACGATGTGCCAATCCGTTGGCTCTGCACCCGTGCCAATCATTTTTTTAATCGCGACGACGACCACGTCCAGCGAGTTTGAAGTGGTGATCAACAGCGGCCACAAATACTGATTCCATCCGTAGATGAAGAGGATCACAAACAGCGCCGCGATGTTGGTGCGCGACAGCGGAATCACTACGTCCTTGAAAAAGCGCATCGCGCCCGCGCCGTCGATCTTCGCGGCCTCGACCAGCTCATCGGGAATCGTCAGGAAGAACTGGCGGAATAGGAGTGTCGCTGTCGCCGACGCGATGATCGGCAGCGTCAAACCGGCGTAGCTGTTGATCAGATGCAAGTCCGTCACCACCGAATAGGTTGGCAGGATGCGCACCTCCACCGGCAGCATCAGCGTGATGAAAATCATCCAGAAAAAAATCATGCGCCCCGGAAACTTGAAGAACACCACCGCGTACGCCGAGAGCAGGCTCACCGTAATCTTGCCGAAGGTCACCACCAGCGCCACGATCAACGAATTGAACAGCAACGTTTTGCCCGGCGGCGAAAGATACGTGCCGGTCGCGCCCTTCGACCAGGCCTCAGAATAGTTGTCCCAGAAATGCGGGCCGGGCAGCATCTGCATCGGCACTTGCGCGATGTCCTGCGGCAACAGCGTCGACGCCACAAACGTGATGTAGAGCGGAAACGCGGTGATGAACACGCCGAGCCAGAGCACGACGTGCGGCAGCCAGTTGCTGTTGCGGCCGATGGAATTGATCGCCTCGGTTCTCATCGCTTAATAATGCACTTTGCGTTCAACATATTTGAATTGCACCGCAGTCAAGACAATCACAATCGCCATCAAAATTACGCTTTGCGCAGCCGATGAGCCCAAGTTCAGCGAATGCACGCCGTCGTAGTAAACCTTGTAGACAAGCACTTCGGTTGCCTTCGCTGGACCGCCGTTGGTCACCGCATCAATGATGCCGAACGTGTCAAAAAACGCGTAGACGATGTTCACCACCAGAAGAAAAAACGTAGTCGGCGACAACAGCGGAAACACAATCGTGCGGAACTTTCGCCACTCGCCCGCACCGTCGATGGAGGCGGCTTCCAGCAAGGCTTTCGGGATCGATTGCAATCCCGCGAGGAAGAACAAAAAGTTGTAGCTGATCTGCTTCCACGCCGCCGCAATGATCACCAGAAACATCGCCTGGTCGCCGTCCAGCCGGGGATTCCAGTCGACGCCCATCTTCTTCAAAACGTAGGCCAGAATGCCAGTCGACGGCGAAAACATGAATAGCCACAGCACGCCAGCAATGGCAGGTGCAATGGCGTAGGGCAATATCAATACCGTACGGTAGAACGTCGCGCCGCGAACCACGCGCTCTGCCATCACGGCGAACAAAAGCGCCGGTGCCAGCGCGCAAATCGCCACCGCAGACGCGAAGAACAGCGTGCGCCACAACGTTTTCAAATAATCAGGATCACTCAACACTTCCTTGAAGTTATCGAGACCAACGAAGCTCACCGATTGCCCAAACGCGTCCTGCGACAACACCGACATCTGGATCGCCTGACCCGCAGGCCAGAAGAAAAACACCAGCGTCACGGCGAGCTGCGGCGCGACCAGAAGATAGGGCAGCAAGGTGTTGGGGAAGATTACGCGGCGTTCCATGGGCTCAGTCTACACAGCAAGCTTGGGGGGCGTAGTTTGCTCCCCTCTCCCCCGGAGGGAGAGGGGCTGGGGGAGAGGGGGACGGTAGATTTAACAACGAACATCGACGTAGCGCCACGTTCCCCCTCTCCCTAGCCCTCTCCCTCCGGGGGAGAGGGGACAAAAGCGCCCAACCTCAATTCGCCGAAGCCGTCTTCTCAAACGCACGCAGCGCCGTATTGCCGCGCTTGATGCTGTTGTCGATGGCCTCCTTGGCGGACTGTTTGCCTTGCAGCGCTTTTTCAACTTCCTCATGGTAGTAGTCGCGAATTTCGGTCCAGCGCCCGAAGCGATAGCCACCCGTGTTTTCGCCCTGTTTGCCGTTGGCCAGAGAGCCGATCGCCACCGCAGCGCGCGGGTTTTGCGCGTAGTAGCCTTCATCCGTCAGATACTTGAACGCGGCATTGGTCGCTGGCAAAAAGCCCGTCGTTTTCGCCCAGTCGGTCATCACCGGGGTCGATTTCAAATACTCAAGGAATTTGGCGACACCCTTGAATTCATTGGCGCTGCGATTCGGCGCGTTGAACACCCAAAGCGACGCGCCGCCCACGGTGGTTGCATACGGTCCGCCCTTGGCTTCAGGCCAGTACGGCAGCGGCGCAATGGCCCAGTCGAATTTCGCGTCGCGGATATAGCCACCATACGCGCCCGAGCTTTGCGTGATCATCGCGCATTCGCCGGACTGGAACGCTGCGGAGGCATCGTTCGAGCGACCGTTATAGACAAAGGCCTTGTCCTTTTGCATATCGACCAGCGTTTGCACTTGCTTCACGTACAGCGGATTGTTGAAATTCAATTCCGAGTTGAGACCGCCGCGTCCGTTCGACTGCGTGCCGACCGTCAGGTTGTGCCGCGAGCCCAGTTGCTCTAACTGAATCCATGCCAGCCAGGTGGTGGTGAAGCCACAGGCCGCCGAATTAGTGCCGCGAAGTTTTTGCGCCGCCGCGATCAATTCAGGCCACGTTGCTGGTGGTTTGCTCGCATCAAGCCCCGCTTTTTTGAAGGCGTCCTTGTTGTAGAACAGCACCGCCGTTGACACGTTGAACGGCATCGACAACAGGCTGCCATCTTTCAGGCCGTAATAGCCGCGCGCCGGGGCGATGAAATCAGCCGGATTGAAGGCAAGGCCCGCGCGCTTGAACACTTCCGACACCGGCACCACGGCCTTGCTCGCGCCCATCATGTCGCCCGATCCCGCGTCAAACATTTGCATGATATGTGGCGGATTGCCCGCGCGGAAGGCTGCGACCGCAGCGGCGCGCTGCTCGGGGTATTGGCCCTTGAACGAGACGACCACTTTGTAGTCGCTCTGCAGTTTGTTGAATTCTTCGCCGTACTTCGACAGCGTCTCGCCCGCTAAGCCCGTCAGGCCCATCCACATCTGGATTTCGACCGGTTTGTTCTGCGCGAATACAGCGCCCGAGACGAGCGTTGCGCTCATTACGGCCACAGCTAGCGCCTTGCGAATCAGTTTCATGGTGTTCCCTCTTTCCTGAAAATTTTGTCAGCACATAAGCGTAAGCTGCAAATGTGACACTTTTGCACTCACCACGCAATTGTGGGTTTCACTCACGCACGCGCGGCGCAGAAGTCACGCCAGCTTGATATAGTGCATGGATATGGCTCAAGTCGAATTCAAACAGGTCAAGAAGTCCTACGGCAATGTGGACGTAATCCACGGCGTCGATCTCATTATTGCGGACGGCGAATTCGTCGTGATCGTTGGCCCGTCCGGTTGCGGCAAATCGACGCTCCTGCGCATGGTGGCCGGGCTGGAGCCGATTACCGCCGGTGAAATCTGGATTGATGGCAAGGTCGTCAATGATCTGGAGCCAAAAGATCGCGACATCGCGATGGTGTTTCAGAACTACGCGCTGTATCCGCACATGAATGTGCGCGAGAACATGTCGTACGGTCTGCGCATCCGCAAAATGTCCGATGCTGAAATCAATTCACGCATCGCCAAGGCAGCCGAAATTCTGGAGCTATCGCATCTGCTCGACCGTAAGCCCAAGCAGTTATCGGGCGGGCAGCGCCAGCGTGTGGCGATGGGTCGCGCCATCGTGCGTGACCCGAAAGTTTTTTTATTCGACGAACCGCTGTCGAATCTTGACGCCAAGCTGCGCGTCGACATGCGCCTCGAAATCCAGAAACTGCATCAGGAATTAAAAGTTACGAGCCTTTATGTCACACACGACCAGATCGAAGCGATGACGCTCTCTGATCGCATGCTCGTGATGAACGCGGGCATCATTGAACAAGTCGGCACGCCTAAGGAAGTTTACGAACGGCCCGCGAGCTTGTTCGTCGCCAATTTCATCGGCACGCCCGCAATGAATCAGCTCTGGGGCGTGCGCGCCGGACAGTCGCTCAAAACCGATCAGGGCGACATGTTCCACGTGGGTGAATTTCCGTCCGTCATCGCCAACGGTGATCACGTCGCGCTTGGCGTGCGGCCCGAACATTTGCAATTGGTGCCGCAAGCCCAAGCGCGGTTCTCGATCGCCGTGCAGATGATCGAGTGGGTCGGTGCGGACGCGTATGCCTACGGGCAATTCGCAAATTACCGGATCATCTGCCGCCTCGATAATGCCACTGGCGCACGCGTCGGCGATCGCCTGCCGCTGTCGTTCGATCCGTATCGTGTGCACTGGTTTAATGCGGATACGGGTAGGCGAATTTGATGCTGCCCGCCTGGCCCTACCCCAAAACCATCGCTCATCGCGGTGCCGGTAAGCTCGCACCCGAGAACACACTGGCGGCGATTCGCCTTGGCGTAGCGCACGGCTATCGCGCCGCCGAAATCGACGTCAAACTCTCGGGCGACGGCACGCTTTTGCTCATGCACGACGACACCACGAACCGCTGCTCGGACGGGCGCGGACGCGTCGCCGCCAAAACGTGGCATCAGCTCGCGCTGCTAGATGCGGGCTCATGGCATTCAACGGAATACGCGGGCGAACCGATCCCGACCTACTGGCGCGTCGCGAAATACTGCATCGCAAACGCGGTTCAACTGAACACCGAAATCAAGCCGTGCGTAGGCCGCGAACGCGAAACCGGCGCGGCGGTGGCGCTCGAAACGCAGGCCCTCTTCTCAGACCCAGCGCATGCCGCGCTAAAACCCCTGCTCTCATCGTTCTCAACCGAAGCGCTTATCGCTGCCCGCGACGCCGCCCCAGAATTCGACCGTGCGCATCTGTTCGACAACCCGCTGCCCGCCGATTGGCTAGCACGCTGCGAAGCCGTCAGCGCAATCGCGATGGACGCGAACTGGCGAACGCTGACGCAACACATCGTCGACGAAGCTCGCGGCAAAGGCCTGCGCGTCGCCTGCTACACGTGCAACGATCCCGATTCGGCGGAGAAGCTATGGGGCTGGGGCGTGGATACGGTGATCACCGATTCAGTGAATCTTATTCCGTTTAGGCACTACGCAAAAATAACGTGAACAATTAACGCCAATTTATTATCATGCATTCGTGGTTGAAATTGCGACCATTGAAGCGAGGTATCAGGCGCTATCTGCGCATCTCAACGAAGCAACGCTTCGGTTTTGGGCGGCCGTTGAGGCGAAGCGTCTAGGGAGACGCTGAATAAATCAACGAGA
>JAYVPF010000074.1:0-8708 GCA_043757535.1 Burkholderiales bacterium | reverse complement strand
AGGTCGAGGCAATCAGCGTGCTGCCGCGAGTGGTTGAGAAGCTCGCGGGCCACAGCCGACTGTTCTGCCCGTAGCTTGAGCTGGCGCTGTTGGCGTAGTTAATCGCGCTGAGCTGACCGGAGTTGTGATAACTCACGCCGCTGACGTAGCTGCCGACCTGCGAGGGGCGACCGAGCGCGTTCGGGGCGTAGGCCACCGTGCGACCGGTCTTTGGGTACGTCACGCTTGAGAGCTGATCAAGCGTGTTGTAGGCGTACGTGGCGGTGAGGGTTTGGCTGTCGATGCTGATCGTTTCAGTGGTCAGATTGTCGTTACCGTCGTAGCCGTAGCTGCGATCCGCGGCATCACCAGTGACGCTTAGCAATCGTCCGCGTGGGTTGTAGGTTTTATTGATGGTGAGCGCGCCGGGATACGCGGCTTGCGCCATGCGGTCGAGCCCGTCGTAGGTGTACGACGTGGTGCCCGAGGCGCCCACGGTGCGCGAGGTCATGTTGCCCATGCCGTCGCGACCGTAGGTGGTGGTGCCTGTTTCTGGGTCCGTGATGGAGGTGAGGTAGTAATTGCCGCTGTAGCCGTAGCTGCGCGTCCGGCCGCCCTGCACGACCGCTGAAATCAGGTCGCGGTCGTTGCGTCCGATGTTGGTGGCTTGCAGCGGTGAGCTGATGCTCACCAGCGCTTGAAAAGAAGGATCGCCGTAGGAGCGATACGCGTAGGTGGTGCCGACGCCGCGCTCATCGTTGACCGTCGCCGAGGCTCCGCTGTAACCGATGGAGCGGCTGCTGCCGTCTTGATTGTTGATGTTGGTGACACGACCCAATATGTCGTAGGCGTAGTTGGTGGTGCCGCCCCCGCCGGGGTTCGTTTCGGAGGTGCGTCGGCCGAGCGCGTCGACGCCGTACGTGCGACCGATGCCGCCCAGCGTAATGCTGGTGATGTAGCCGTAACCGTTGTAGGTGGTGGCTTCGCCGAGCGCACCGCGTGTGGCCGATTTTGAGGCGGAGCCATAGCTGATACTGACGCCACTACCCGCAGGATAGGTGATGCCGGTGACGCGGTTAATGCCGTCGTAGCTGTAGCCGAAGCCTTGTCCGCCAATGGATTCAAAGGTGACGTTGCCTGCGCTGCTGACGCTGCGCGAAACGCCGACCCCGGCAGGCCGAGATTCGCTCTGCGCAATGCCGCGAGCGTATGAGCCGTAGCTTGTCGATTGACCCCGAGGGTTGCTCATCGACGAAACGGTGCCGTCGCTGTTGTACGAGTAGTTGTAACTCACGCCGTCGCGCGAAATACCCGTCATGTTGCCGTTGCTGTCGTAACTGCGAACAACGCTCTGACCACCCGATCGCGATTCGTCTTTGATGAAATTCACGATCCACTTCGCGGTGTCGATGAAGTAGGTCATTGAGGTCGAACGCGAGCCGCCGTTAGGGCCGGACTCGCTCATGGTGGTCGGATTGCCGTAGCTGTCAAAGCTGCCGTAATTGGTAGTGAAGCTGGTGCCACCACGCGAGATCGCCTTTTGCGTCATGACCGGTTGATAGGTGTCGGCGTCTTGTTTGCTGGAGAACGCGCCGTCGCGCGAGTTAGGTTCATCGACGACGAATACTTTGTCCCAGGTGTAGGTCTCGCTTTGCTCGGAGCCGAGGCTTTTGTAAGTGAGCAAGCCAATCTTCCACACGTCACCTGAGCCAACGCCGTTTGGCCCCCAATGTCGGTACGTGTGCGTGCCCGCAGGCGTGGTCACCGTTGTGCTGTCTTGGCTCCCGTTGAACGTGGCAGGACTGTACGACCACGTCCAGCCTGAGCCTGCACTCTTGGAGGTGACCATGGAGACGGAGGTGCCGGAGCTGCTGTCGACCGAAACGTTGCCGTAACCGTAGGCAATCTGTCCGCCCTGCGGCATGGTGAGCGAGCTCATCTGGTAGCTGCCTGCGCTCGGTTGCAAGTTGCCGTTGTAGCTGTAGCTCCAACTGCCCGAGACCGGGCGCGTGACAGTCGTGAGCTGGTACGTGTTGGACAGACCACTTATGGCGGTGTAACCGTAGTTCCACGTACCTGCTGGCCCGGCAACCGAGGTGACCCGGCGATACGACGTTCCACCGTCCGCGTAACCAAACGTCACGCTGCGTCCGTCGCTCGTGCTGACGCCCGTGATCTCTGCCGCAGCGGTGTTGCTGTTGTTGTAGCTGACAGTGGCCGTGTTGCCGTTGCGATCTGTGATCAGCGTGGTGTAGTACGCGTTGACCGTTCCCGCAAATCCGCCTTCAGAGATTTGCTTGGACATCAAATAGCGCGTGCCGTCGGGCGAATAGATGATCAAGCCCGACGTCAACGAACCAGCGCATTCGGCGCGCCAACGTTGGGTGGTCAGCATCAGCGGTGAGCCAGACGCCGTGAAGTACAGGCGTTGCGTCGCGCCATCAGGCGTTTCGAGCACCGGGTTGTCGGTGCTCGTCAGCGAGTCGTCGTTGCTGCAAATGCCACCACTACCGGCTTTGGTGACCCGGCCGAAGTGCAGGCTCCAGCCCACGCCCATCATGGAGTTATGTTTGGGCTGGCTTTTGTCGACTACGGAGCTGTTGTAGGTGCGTTGCACCGCGAGATTGAAGCCGCCATTGCCCGGAATGAACACATCGGTGTAGTGCAGTTGCAGAGCACCGGTAAATGGATCAATGTGCTCGCCGAAATGCTGATTGGTGTAGTCCCGGTTTGGGTACAGCCCAGGTTCGTTATAGAAATCCGGCATCTTCCCGCCCGTCTGGGCGAACAGTGGGACAACCAGCAGCGCCGTTGCGACGAATCCCAGCGCGTGTCGAATTAGCGTCGCGGCAGCCGCTGTGCAGCGGGCGATGAGTGCGCAGAAGATTTGGATGACGCTCATGGGCTAGGTCTCAATCGATGATCGCAAGGGAAGTGTGGCACGCGGGAACTGTGGCAAATGAAGAATCGGTCGAACTGATCCTATTCGCTTCCGCACCGATGGTTCAGGGTAGTCGCAAACTCTACGCCATACTGTGCGCTGGCCAACACAGAGAAATGATCAGCCAGTGTCATTTAGCCACTTGGCGAAGGACGTACTGAAAAAGCTCCGTCCGGCGCTTCGCCATTTCTGGCCCAGATGACCGACGCTTGCGCTACTTCATGGGTATCACTTCGGCGATGACGAACGTACCCTTCTCGCTCACCGCCTTAAAGCGAATTTTGTCGCCCACCTTGAGCGTATCGAGCATCGCTGCGTCGTTCAGGCGGAACACCATGGTCATCGCAGGCATGTCGAGGCTCTTGATCTCGCCATGTTTGATCGTGACCTTCTTGGCGTCCTTGTCAACTTTGCGTACTTCTCCATCGGTCATGTCGGCCAAGGTGGCCGTCTGCTCGGTCTTCGTGCCGTCTTTGGACGGGGTCTCCGCGCCGTGCGCAAAGTGAGGCACAGTGAGGGCGAACATAGCCGTAGCGGCGATAAGGTAGCTTTTTTTTAGAAAATTCATTGGAATTCCGTTCGGATAATTGTGTTGTGTGGATGGGTTAGTTGACAGAGACAGAGCTAAGCCACCGGGGTGGTGCTGTTTTTCTGATCCATGCTGAGTTCCTGAATTTTTTGGGTGCGCGCCACACGCTAGTGTTTGTGCTGCGTGTGTGCATCGGCTTTGCCTGCGGTCGCGACGATTATTTTGCCGATCATTCCAGCTTGATAATGCCCCGCAATCAGGCATGCAAAATCGAACTCACCGACCCTGTTGAATTTCCAGACGAGCTCGCCGGTTTTGCCGGGAGGAACGTGCGCCATGTACGGTTCGTCATGCTCCATGTTTGGAAACTTCATCATCAGCGCGGCGTGTTCAGCGTTTTCATTTTTGGTGCCAATCACGAATTCATGCATCTGGGCCCCAGTGTTTTTAACGACAAACTTGACCGTATCGCCGACCTTGACGTCGATTTTGTCCGGGCTGAATTTCATGGTGTCGAGCATGCTGACCGCGATGGTGCGTTGGGCGGCTTTGGCGTCACCGGCGATACCCCAATCCTTCTGTTCTTTCTTAACCGGGCCTACCTTTTTGGCATGATCGTCGGTGCCGTGGGCTAGCGCAGCCATGGAGACCATGACGAGCGCAACGGTGAGGAGCGTTGTGAGTATTTTCATAGGATGTCCTTTCAGCGTTTGACGATTAATGTTTCATGGGGCCAACGGGTTTACGAATCTGCACTTCAATCTCTTCTTTCGGGTGGGTCATGCGCGGCATCGAGCTTCCGCCCTCCGCTTTAAACCGCGACGGGTCAGGCAGTTCACCCGCCCACTCAAACGCAACTTCACCGGTCGGATGCTGGTACCAACCGGGGTCGGAGTAGTCGCCGGGCTTTTGATCTTTGCGAACTTTGAGCATGCTGAACATGCCGCCCATGCCTACCGCTCCGTAGGGGCCGGTACCAGTCATCATGGCGGCGGTGTTGTCGGGTAGCGGCATTTCCATCTCGGTCATGTCGTGCATGCCGCGCTCGCTCATCGCCATGTAATCCGGAATGAGATGGGTGATTTTTTTCGCAATGCCACTGTGCTCGACACCAATCATCGTCGGCACGTTGTGGCCCATTGCGTTCATCGTGTGATGGCTCTTGTGACAGTGAAAAGCCCAATCCCCGGGCTCGTCAGCCAAGAACTCAAGTTGACGCATTTGTCCCACCGCAATATCGGTGGTGACCTCCGGCCACCGTGAAGACTTTGGCGTCGGCCCGCCATCGGTGCCGCTCACCACGAATTCATGTCCATGCAGATGAATCGGATGATTGGTCATCGTCAAGTTGCCGATACGAATGCGCACCTTGTCACCCTGCCGAACGTTGAACGAATCAATGCCCGGAAACACGCGGCTGTTCCAGCTCCATAAATTGAAATCAAGCATGGTCATGATCTTCGGGGTGTAAGCGCCTGGTTCGATATCGTAGGAATTGAGCAGAAAGCAGAAGTCGCGATCCACTTCATCGATGTTCGGATGCTTCGCCTTTGGATGTGTCACCCAAAAGCCCATCATCCCCATCGCCATCTGCACCATCTCATCGGCATGCGGGTGGTACATGAAGGTGCCGGGACGTCGGGCGACGAATTCGTAGACGTAGGTCTTGCCTGGTTCAATCGCTTTTTGCGTGAGACCGGTGACGCCGTCCATGCCGTTCGGAAGGCGTTGGCCATGCCAATGCACGCTCGTCACTTCGGGCAATTTGTTGGTCACGAAAATGCGCACGCGATCACCTTCGACGACCTCAATGGTCGGGCCGGGACTCTGCCCGTTGTAGCCCCACAAATGCGCCTTGAAGCCTTCGCACATTTCACGCACGACGGGCTCGGCGACTAGATGAAATTCCTTTACACCCTGATTCATTCGCCACGGCAATGTCCAGCCGTTTGGGGTGACTACAGGGTTGTAGGGACGGCCCGTGTTCGGCACCAGCGGTGGCTGGGTGGTGGGTTGGGTCTGGATGACGGGTTCAGGCAGTGCCGCCATGGCGGCGCGGCTGACCGCCGTCGTAGCTACGACGCTGGCGATGCCAGCTGTTTTTAGAAAATTGCGTCGGGAGTTCATCGGAGATTGCCCGGCATATTTACCGGGTCGCGAGTAGGGTGCGCACCAGAGTGCGCACCATAGGTTTGTCGGATCAATGCGCATTTGGGTGCGCATTTGGGTGCACATTTCGGTGCACATTTCGGTGCACAGGAAGCTGCGCACTTTGGTGCACGCTCTATGTATTCAGTGAGCCGCATCGCTGCCTCCACTCATCATCGGCAGGGTGCCCATCGTAGGCATCATGGTTGGCTTGCCAACAATCGTCGCTTGCAACGCTGCTTCCGTTAACCAAAACTGTTTCTGCGCATTTATCGCCGCGCTCACGCTGGCAATCTGGTCGCGTGAGTCAGCCAGTAATTCAAAGACGCCGATCAGCATGCCGTTGTAGCGAAGCACGTTTTCGTCAGCGATCAGCTTTCGTAACGGCATGATCTCATCGCGATAGTGTTTGGCGGTGTCGTAAGCGGTTCGATACGCGGCATAGGTTTCTCGCAGCATCGAGCCCGCTGCTCGCACGGTCGCTTCCAGACGATTGGCGGCCGCCAGCGCTTGTGCGCGACTTGCGTCACGCCGCAAATCTCCCCAGTCAAAGATCGGCAGCTTCAGTGCGATTTCGACGCCGCGCCTGTCGTTCTTTTTTCCGTCGACGCGGTCGGTCGTGGTGTTACGAACCACGGACAGTTCTATGTCGGTAAAACTGCTGGCCCGATTGATTCCCTGCGCTTTGGCAATTGTGTCGAGCGAGGCTTGCGCCATCTTCACATCCAGTCGCCCGCTTGATGCCGCAGCGGCCACCTCGTCGGGCGCACGTGGCGCATCAGGCAGCTCGGGCAGTCGCGTGGGCAACTGCAACTGCGAAGCCTGCGGGTCAGTCAGTCCGAGCAACCGAACCAAAGCTTCGCGATGGGAGGTGGTGATTTGAGAAGCATTTGCCCATAGCACCACGGCATCCGCATAGAACGCCTGCTGCCGTGCTCGTTGCAGCTTCGAGAAGTTGCCCACCGCCAGCATTCGGCGCGCGAGTTCCGCGCTTGCTTCGGCCGAGTCGTTCACCTGTTTTGCGTACTGTTGCGATTGCGCGGATGCGACCGCGTTTATCCACGCCTGACGTACCTGCGTGACGCTGTCAACGATGCTCGCGGTGAGCTGCAACTGGGTTTGTTCGATGCGTCCTTGTGCAACGCGTTGACGCTGAGGCAGGGTAAGCAAATCAAGCAAACCAATTGCGAGCATGCGGCTGATTTCAATTTCGATTGGCGAACGCAGGCGCGCAAGCGTGAGGACAGGATTGTTGACGCGCCCGCTTTGCGCGGCATCCGCTGAATCGGCCCAGTGTTGTGCGAGCAGCGCTTGCATCGACGGGCTGTTGATGAGTGCGAGGCGTACCGCGTCGTCTTGACTGAGAGGCTTGGCAAGCAGTTCATTCGCGGCGCGCTGCAAAGCGTCGCGTTGGCTCTCATCTCGCGCGAGCGAAAGGTTGCCTTGCGTGAAGGCTGCGGCGTCCGCATTGGCTCGAACGAGTGACTGATTGATGTCCACGCTGGCGCAGCCTGCAAGTACCATCGTCAGCGTTGCAGCATGCAGCGTCAACACCGTGCACTTAAGGGCACCGCTAATCATTCGTTTTTGGGGATGCAGTGCTTGGAGCCCGGAGCGCAGCAACCAGAGCGTACGCCCTGGTACGTGAGCGCTTTTGCCAAAAGCGCGAGCACCGCGCGACAACGCAATGCGCCCCGCAAATGAATTATTAGAGGTGCACATAAGCGACATCATGGTTTGCTCCCATGACCGGCGTGCGGATTTGGCTTGGCCGTCGGCGGCTGTGGCGCGGTCGGCGCAACTGGGGTTGTCGGCGCGGCCCTATCGGGCTGTTGCGCCTCTTTTGCGTAAGCACGCCAGCCGCCGATGCGATCCACGGTTTCGTTGGCTTCCCGCCATGCACCGGTCTTTTCATCGCGATAGGATTGGTAGCGGGAAAATACGGATTCGTAACGGAGCGCGCTTGATGAGGGACTCGCCGACGCGCCGGACGCGGTGACGACAGCCGGTGCTGTGGCGAGCTTCGCGCCCGTCATCGCGGCGTGATGGTGCGGTGTTTGTGCCGACGCGCCGAGCGCGAAAACGCACATCAACAGTGTGGCGGCACGCGGCGCGACCTGGCTTGAAAAATAGAGCAATTCTAGACCTCAGAAAATGCGCCAACGCGGTACGGTACGGTGCCGTAGTGTTGGCGAATTTGAATCGCGCCCCTCGTGAGGCGCGGACGAGAATGTCGATCAGCCGACGGGCGAACGCACGTCAGCGAATCGAAGTGTCTAGGTTCGTGGCGGTCTGTCCCATCCGCCTGGCAGGCGGATCGGCAGCAGAACAGCTAACGGCGAAAACACCGTGCGTGCACCGACAAATATCTCGGGCGAGGTGACGTAAGCAGCGGGCAACGCGAGGCTCATGCAGCAGGCAGCGCAGAACGCGCAGCGGGTGAGCTTCGATGATTTCGGTGTGTCAGAATCGTCAGAATGATGTTCTGACACCGCATTGTGTAGGTGAATTTGTGACGCCATCGACACGTCGACAGAAGCATCATGCCCATGTCGATGCCCACGCTTTTGTGACGCGTGATCATTAGCTTGCGCAACCATAGCCAAGCGCATGTGACAGGAGCGCATCGCGGACGCAGCAACGCCTTGCGCGAACAATGCAAGGCTCAGCAATATCACCAGAAGGACGCGTGGCGAGAACATAATGAAAGTGTAGACCAGCTCACGGGCGTCGAGTTCAGTAAGTCGAACGAATTGAATTGCTACTGTGCATGTGTGGCCGCATTAGTGCCAAGTTGCCAGCCGTGTTGGAAGTTACAGCTTTTGGCTGTAAACACCGCTCAACTAGGGAACAAGGCGATTTAGGCTTCTAGTCGACTTCGGTGGATTACTTGCTCTAGCCCGCACAAATACGCCATGACAGCGAAAAGTGGATCGATCCGAATACGGTAAAATAAGCGCCCTCACGAACCTAGTGCCTACGCTTGCACCGCCTTCACCCGACGTGAAAATGCTGAACCTGTAACCTTTCCGTTGAGTACTAAAGAGACGAGAAAGTATGAAAGCAGTAACAAAGAAATTGGCGGAGTCAAAGGTTTCGCCTGTGGATAAG
>JAYVPF010000073.1:0-8747 GCA_043757535.1 Burkholderiales bacterium | reverse complement strand
CGGTGTTGCGCTTCTGCGCGCGCGCCAGGCAGTCGGCACGCTCAAGGGAGACAACGCTGATCAGGACGCGGGCATCAAGCTCGTGATGAAAGCCGTTGAATCCCCCCTGCGCGAAATCGCCTACAACTCGGGCGACGAGCCTAGTGTTGTGGTCAATGCAGTGCTCGCAGGCAAAGGTAACTACGGCCGAATTTGGCAACCGCGCGCAGCCAACAGCACCTACGGCGACATGCTCGAACTCGGCATCCTGGACCCAACCAAAGTCACGCGCCTCGCACTGCAAAACGCAGCGTCAGTCGCGTCCCTGATCCTCACCACTGAGGCCATGATCGCTGAAGCGCCGAAAGACGAATCAGCCGGTGGTGGTATGGGTGTGGTGGCGGAATGGGCGGCATGGGCGGCATGGGCATGTAACGAGCTTCGTCTCCGGGCGCATTGCTTCGTTGGAGCCGCGCTCGTGTACACAAAACGTACACGTCGGGCGACTCCGCCTCGCACTGCATCCCGGATACTCGCTCGTTGGTTTGTTCCAGCGACCGTTCAAAAAGCGCCTCCGGGCGCTTTTCTTCTTTGGGAACGGATTGAATGAGCGCAGATTGTTGTCAATGCTGCGTGGCTTCAGCCGCGCAACCGGTGCTACCATTCTTCGTATGAAATTGCGCGTCTATGTGGAGTCCTCCGTCATCAGCTATTTGGCTGCGCGTCCGAGCCGCGATCTGGTTGTCGCTGCGCATCAACAAGTGACGAGAGAATGGTGGGATCAAAGTGACGCGTTTGAACTGTGCATTTCCAATTTCGTGATCGCAGAAATCAGCAGTGGTGATGAGGCGCAAGCGCGTAGTCGAATCGAATGTATTGTTGATGCCCTAGTGCTGGACTCGTCTCAATCGGTCGAAGCACTAGCCGATCTTTTGGTCGCCAATAAAGCTGTGCCGACGAAAGCTCGGCTAGATGCCCTACATATTTCGGTTTGCGCGGTTCATGGCATTGACTACCTATTGACGTGGAATTGCAAACACATTGCTAATGCGAAAACGATGAGCCTCATCGAAAACATTTGCACTGAAGCGGGCTATCAATGCCCGCGACTGTGCACCCCGCTTGAACTTATGGAGACCTAAACATGTGGACAGACCCCATCGTCGACCAAATTCACCGAACGCGCGCCGACATCACACTTAAAGCGGGCGACAACAGCCACGCGCTGACGCTTGCCGCGCAAGAAATGACGACGGCAGCAAGTGAAAAATTTGGAGTGCGCTGGAGGCATGTATCTCTGGTTCAAAGTCAGGGTGCGCCTGAGAGTGTTCGTAAATAACCCGAGAACAAATACTTTTTCTGCGTCCAACTGTGGTGACAGCATTTGACACCCCTTCAACTTTTAGGAGACGACCATGTGGACTGACCCCGTCGTCGATGAAATTCACAAAATTCGCGAAAAAATGCTCGCTGAAGTGGGTGGTGACACGGTGAAGCTGATGGCTAAGATTCGCGAAAATCAAGCGGCCAGCGGAAGTGTGATTGTTGGAGAAGTGCGTCGTCACGTGGCCGGTTCGACCGCAGTCGAATCGACGGGTCACGATTAGGCCACCAAACATCGGTTAGCACCGACGCTATGAAAACTGATTCTGAGATTCGCGCTGAAGGTATGGCGACATTGGCGGCAGCACTTGGCGCAGTCGAAGCCGGGCATTTGTCGACGCGCTTCATATCGCCGTATCGTCGGTGGCTGCCGTCGATATGTTGCTTACGTGGAACTTCAAACACATCGCCAATGGCGCGATGATGAAGCAGATTGCGCAGGTGTGTTCGGACAATGGTTTTGAATGCCCGCGATTATTAACGCCGCTACAACTCTTGGGAGATGATGATGTGGACTGATCCTGTGGTGGACGAGATTCACCAAATCCGCCAAAAAATGCTCGCCGATGTGGGCGGTGATATTCACGCGTTGATGGCGAAGTTTCATGAGCATCAAGACGCGCAAAGCGGCGTAGTGATTGAAGGGAAACTGCCGCCCTTTGTCGCCACAGAATCGCACGAAAAAAGTGGCACCCATCGCTAGGAACGTGATTGTGAACCGCATCACCACCGACCCCGAAATCTGCCACGGCAAGCCCTGTGTGCGAGGCATGCGCTACCCTGTGCAAAGCGTCCTTGAGTGGCTGGCTGGAGGCACGACGGTGGCCGAGATTGTAGATGACTATCCAGACCTTGAGTCGGAAGATATTTACGCGGTGCTGGCTTACGCAGCACGCCTCGCGCAGACCAACAGCGTTGAGTTGTTGGCGGCTTGAAATTTCTCGTTGACGCGCAACTCCCGCGCCGTTTGATCGGGGATTTGGGCCGAATCGAACAAGCGTTTTCTGTTGCAGACTTTGTAGCGTTGACCGCAACGACCCTTATTATTCATGGGTAATCTAATGGGACGTAACAATGACTGAGCATGACTGTGAGCCCCTGCGAAATCACGGTTAGTCCGTAGGGGGCGGTTTTGTCGCGCACTTGTTGGCAATCCCCAGATCCAAAGGCAAGCGAGACGAGGTAATTGAGTTCTGACGCGGAAACCTGGCGCTCCGCGACATTGATTTCTGATTCGCGGATACTGCGGTAGCATTTACTTACAGTCGACAGTTCACTCAGGCGCTCCCGGCACTTCGGTGCTTTGCTAAACCTGTCATCGCTTCATCGCAAAACACGTCGGAAACGACGACCTACACGAATCACCTTTTGTGCTGAACCGTGTTGGAGTGGGGGCCACCAGCAAATAATTTGGTTTGGCGTTGAAAGGCAGATTCGCTATGTCGAACGCTACTTCGTCCCGATCTTCCGTCACATCCGTGCCTGCGGTCGCGGCTGATCAACTCACCTCCGCTTCAGCATCTGGCAAACGCGCAGCGAGCGGCGCACGCAAGCCACACGCTCCGACGCCTCCGAAACTAGCGACTGTTCCGTTCGCGGTCGCGGACGTTTCGGCTTTGGCGAAAAGCCTGCGCGCGGCCTTTGATGGCGTTGACGCATCGCCCACCCAGGTGCAGATGCTCAATTGGCTGGCGAAAGCGGCGGGACATCAAAACTATCAGAGCTTGCGAGCTCAGGCGAGCTCTGTACGTGGTACGATTGATGCCGCAAGCGATACCGCTGAAACCGCCAGAACTGTAAAACCTGCAATAAGCGTAGCAACAAAATCCGAAAGCGAATCTGCTTTGTCCGCGCACGCTGCAAAGGCGCTCACACAATTCGATACTGACGGAAAACTCATTCGCTGGCCGCACAAATTTGCCGTCCAGCGCCTAGCGATGTGGGGCCTGTGGATTCGTTTTGATTCGAAGCGCCGGTACAGCGAAAAAGAGGTCAACAGCGTGTTGAACGCGTGGCATCTGTATGGAGACCACGCCACGCTGAGGCGCGAATTGATCAACATGGATTTGCTCGCGCGGAAACCGGACTGTTCGGTTTACTGGAAGTGCCCGCAGGTTCCGAATGACGATATTCGCGCGTTTCTACGAGGGTTGCGCGGGTCATTGACCGTGTGATGGCCGCGCGTCCGTTTCTCTCGTTGAAACGATGCCAAGTCTGATGCGAAGCTTCAACGGGCAAGCGCAGATACCCGTTGCCTTACGCCGGGCTGGCCCGCGAAGTTAAACCCCGCGGCCCTTCAACAGACCGCGTTCGTCGGCAATCACGACTTCGACCCGGCGATTCATCGCACGGCCCTCCGGACTGCCGTTGTCGCCGACCGGGAACGCTTTACCATATCCCCTGGTGACAATTCGGGTCGTGTCGACGCCACGTTGCGCCAGTGCATCGCGAATTGATTCGGCTCGTCGCTGCGAGAGTTCATTGTTATAGGCATCACCGCCAACGCCGTCGGTGTAGCCCTCAACCAGAAGTTTCCGCTGCGGAAACTGCTTTAGGAAGGACGCGAGTTTGTCGAGACGGGGGCCAGCCTGAGCCGTCAGTTCCGCCTTGTTGAATGCGAACAGAACGTCGCCCAGTGTGACCAGCAGGCCACGCTCAGTTTGCTTGGCTTCGATATCGCGCAATTGAGCTTCCAGCTCACGGACGCGCTGTTGTGCAGCGTCTGCCGAGACGGCCGCTTGATCGGCACGAGCACGCTCAGCGGCGGCAGCTTCCTGCGCCGCTACCGATTGCGCCCGCTCTGCTGCGGCCATTCGGGTCGCGGAATCGGCGTTTTGCTGGGCTACAGTCGCCTGCGCTTGCGACTCCCTGGCTTGCATTTGGGCCGTTGCGGCCTGGTTCTGTGCGCTCGACGCCCGCGCACGTGCCTGCTCCGCTTCTCGCGTGCGGGCGTCAAGGCGCAACCGATCACTGGCGCCTCTGGCGTCTTTGACTTCGTCGTCAACCTGTCGGGAGCGCGCCAGCAAACGGGCGATTTCTGCCCGCTGCATCGCTACATATGCGAGGTGAGTCGCTTCAGCGTCGTCACGGTCGTTTTTCCACGAATTGTCCGCAGCGTCAATGGCATCCCGTGCAGCTTTCAATTCAAGTGGTGCGCGGCGTGCGACTTCCGGTTCGGCCCCCGTCCTGCCAACGACTACCCGAGCATTTTCGATCGCGGCGTTCGGAGTGTTGCTAGCGCACGCGGCCAATCCAGCCGCAAGGAGCAACGCCACGGCGACACGGGTCAGGGGCTGTTGGCCTGATTTTAAATTCTGAATATTCATGATAGTTCTACTTTCCGACTCCAATGGGTTTGCATCCGGTACGCACTAGCGCGGAGAACGCCGATTGATCTCATCCTGCAAGGCGCGAATGCTCTCCTGCACCTCCTTCAACGCGCGTTCGCCCCGCGCCGAACTCGCCCTTGCCTCGGCGACGCGAGCGTCCACCTCGGCCTCTACGGCCATCCGTCTGGCCAGCGCGAAGTCCTTGTCGTTCATGGCGCGTTGCGCGCGCTCCAATTTTTGTCGCGCCTGCTGCATTTCAACGGGAGCGGCATCGGCGACGTTTGGCGATGACGACACCCGTTCAACGGCGGAACGGCTGACGGCCATTTGCTCAACGGGTGGCGCTGGCACGGTTGCACAACCCGACACGCCAAGCAGCAGAACCACTGACAAAATTGCCGATGCCCTCGTTAGTCGCGTTAGCTCAACCAAACTGCATGTGTTTTTCATTGCGTACTCCTGAGATATTGGTGCAACGCGATCCACCTATTCGCCTGATTTGCCCAGTTTGCCCCCGCTCTTTTAAAAAAACGAGGTGTTAAAAGTGACACATGTTTCGTCACACGTTGCCCGACCAATGCTATTTATCCGGATCAGTATTGCGATCAGCAAAGGCCGCCGCGTCGTGTAGGAAGTGGCTTACGCTGCGGCGTCATACTGGTCGCGTCGCTGTGCGCCCATCCCGATTTTGATTGACGTGAAATCGAAATCGCGCCGCTGCAGGATTTGTGCACTTCATCGAGCTCGAAAGCGGAGCGGGGTAGACGGCCCGTTGCCACGTACACTGTGAACCATGGTGACGGCAAAGAGCAACATAGAACAACAGCATATCGATGCGGAACTCGCGTTTTTGCGGGCTGCGCCTCTGGTTCAAAGCGTAGCCTCCCTTGAGCGTGGCGAGGCGCTGCTGGCTGAGCACGAGGAGCGTTTGTCGACGGACGACTTGCTGCTGGTGTTGCGGGCGTGTGCGTCCGGTTGTCAGGCTGCCGGACGCTGGCTCGACGGGTTGCAGTTTGCGCAGCGGGCGCTGGAGGCCTGCCGCCGCAGCGGTGAGCGCGGCAAGGCGCTTGACCGTATTCCGTTTCTGGCGATCAACGGCAACATCCATTCGTTTCTGCACAACTATCACCTCGCAGTGCGCTCGCTGCGCGAAGCCATCATGATTGCTGAGCGCGAAGAGAGCCCGGTGGATGTCGCGAAATTGTCGCTTGGACTCGGCGCTGTTTATTCGCTGCTGGGAGAACATGATCTGGCGCTGACGCTGTTCGAGCGCGCGGAGGCACTGTCCCGCGAATACAAGCTGACTTCGACCCATTCGGCCGCCCTGAATAACGTTGCGCGCCAGTATCTATGCATCGGAAAGCTCGACGCCGCCCGCCAAAAAGTCGATAGCGCCATGGCACTTCTCGCTGGACAGGGTAATTCGGAATGGCTGCCCTATTTGTTGCACTCGCGCTCTGAAATTTCCGTGGCAGAGGGCAATACGGACGCAGCGTTGGCCGATTTGCGCGCAGCGGCACCTTTGCTCAGGCAATTTCAGAACATACCGGTGTTGTTGCAGGTGCTGGCCGATATCGCGGATTTACTGTCTCAGCGCAGCGAAGTGGATGCAGCGCGCGAAGTGCTCTTGGAGGCGGGCGAATTGTCGCAAAGCGCGTCGCTGCACGACCTGCGAGCCAGAGTGTCGCTCGCGCGCGCGCGTCTGGCGCAGCAGCAGGACGATGCTCCGGCGGCGCTCGCGGCGGTGAACGAGTTTCTTGTCGCGCAGACGGACGCGCATAAAGTCGAGCTGGAGGGGCAGCGCATCGCCACCCGTTTTGTTGAAGAGGTGGAGCGCACCGAAGCGCGCGGTCGACGTGAAACCGAAGCGGTGAGCGCTTTAACGCTGCGTCTCCTGGACACGCAGGCGCAGGCTGAGAAGGCGGCGAAACAGGCGGCCCGAGATCCGCTGACGGGCGTGCTCAACCGCTCTGCATTCGAGGCGGCGGTCATGCGAGTCGCCGCTGGCCCACAGCAGCCTGTGACGCTCGTCATGCTTGACGTCGATAACTTCAAAGCGACCAACGACCAGTTCGGCCATATCGCTGGCGACGCGGTTCTCTCGGGACTGGTGGAGCGCATGCGCCAGAGTTTGCGTGCGAACGATTTGCTCGGTCGTTTTGGTGGTGATGAATTTTTGTTGCTCTGTCCCGGTGTCGGGCCGCGTGTCGCGCTGGCGATTGTCAACCGGATGCTGGCGCGCATCGCGCAAGAGCCCGTACGCCACGAAGGCCACGAGATCAATGTCACCGTGAGCCTCGGCGCGGCATGCGCGCAAACCAAGTCGTTGCCTGCGCTGAGCTATCTGATCAAACGATGCGACGCGGCGCTACGTCGCGCCAAACTTGCCGGGAAAAACCGCGCGGTCATTGTTCGCGTGAACGTTTAGCGTTTTTTCGGATGCGTTGATGCAGAGCGCCCGTCGTGGCGCGTGTAGCATCGCTCGGGTTTTCTTAGCCAGTTCGTCACGATTGCATGTCTGACCCGTCGCCGCCATCTTCGAACACCTTGAGCGCCCACCCACTCGTCGTCGATCTCGACGGCACACTGTGCAAGACCGACACGCTGTGGGAATGCTTCTTTGCGGCGTGGCGCGTGCATTGGTGGATGCCGCTGGCGAGCGCGTTCTGGATGCTTTCCGGGCGCAGCAAACTGAAAGCGCGATTGGCGGCCCTTGCCCTTCCCGATGTGACCGAATTGCCGTGGAATCCTGCTGTCATTGACGCTTTGCGCGATGCGCGTGCGTCGGGGCAACGTACCGTGTTGGCGACAGCGGCAAATGTTCGAATCGCGCAAGCGTGCGCTGATGAATTGGGCTTTTTTGATGAGGTTCTAGCGTCAGATGGCGTCGTCAATCTCAAAGGTCAGACGAAGGCAGCGCGCCTGGTGGCGCGCTTCGGGCAGGGCGGATTTGACTACGTCGGCGACTCAACGGTCGACCTTCCGGTGTGGGCGTCAGCGTCGCGCAAACTGACGGTTTCAAGCGTCATGCCCGTCGGTGGCGAACGGTTGGGGCAGAGCGCTGCGGCAAGCAAACTTTCGCGCTGGGTGAAATTGTTGCGCGTTCGCCACTGGGTGAAGAATGTGCTCGTTTTTGTGGCTCCGGTCGCCGCGCATCAATGGAGCGTGGGCGCGAGCTGGCTACCCGTGCTGCTCACGTTCACTGCTTTCTGCGCGGTGTGCTCGGGCGTTTATGTGCTGAACGATTTGTTCGACCTCGCCTCGGATCGCGCGCATCCGACGAAGCGCCGCCGACCACTTGCCGCGGGGGAGTTGTCGTTGGCGACGGCCGCGCTTGTGTCGTTCGTGTTGTTGATTGGCGGGCTTGCATTGGCACTGTGGATCGGCCCGCTTGTCGCTGCCGTGATCGCGTTCTATGTCGTCGCCAACGCGATCTACACCGTGCGTCTCAAGCGCGTGGCCGTGTTCGACGTGTTCTGCCTTGCCGTGCTGTACACGCTGCGAATTGTTGCTGGTGCGACGGCGGTCGTGGTGCCGCTGTCGACGTGGCTGGTCGCGTTTTCAGTGTTTGCGTTTTTGAGTCTGGCATTGCTGAAACGCGCGGCTGACATTGATCGCTTGGCACCCCATCAGAAGTTGCCGGGACGTGGCTACAGTGGCAAGGATGCAGAGTTCGTGAACGGCTTCGGCATCAGCACGGCGATTGCGGCCTGTCTCGTGCTCACGCTCTACATTGCCAGTGAACAGGTCGCTGCGATGTACGCCGAGCCGCTGTGGTTATGGGGCGTGGCGGTGGTAGTGCTCTTGTGGCTCGCACGCATGTGGCGCATGGCGATGAACGGCACGATGGATGACGACCCGGTGTTGTTTGCCGTACGCGATGGCGTGTCGATTGGTTGCGCGGTGGCGGTTGTAGTGTTCACAGCATTCGCGTTGTAGGCGAGTAGATTAAACAGTTTCCTGATTAGTTACGTGCCTCAGATAGACGCCCTGTAACCCACGCTGTCATGTTGAGCGAAGCGAAACATCCGGTGGCATACGCAAAAGCTCGTGGTG
>JAYVPF010000072.1:0-8850 GCA_043757535.1 Burkholderiales bacterium | reverse complement strand
TTGGTGTTGGTGATCGTCACCGTCAGGGTGCTTGTGCCGCCCACCGGGATCGACGTCGGGTTGAACGCTTTGCTCACCGTCGGTGCGCCTGCGGCTCCGACCGTGTAGGTGGCGCTCGCCCCCGCATTGGTCGGTGCGTTGCTGCTGGTGACCGGGCCGGTGTTGTTGAGCTTGGCTCCCGAAGTGTCACCCTGCACGTTGACCGTGATCGTACACGTGGTGTTTATCGGAATCGTAAGGCCACTGACAGCGAATTGACCTGACGACGCTGCATTCAGCGTCGTGGCTGTGCAGCCGACGCCACTGATCTGCGGGTTAGCCGCGACCGTGTTGCTCAGCCCGACAGGGTAAATATCGGTAAATGCGCCGCCAGTGATCGCCACCGTGTTGGACGCTGGATTAGTCACCGTGATAGTCATGACCGTGGTCGCGCCGATGGAGCCGCTGGCCGGCGCGAACGATTTAGTTACCGTCGGGGCGACAGGAGGCACAATCGTGTCGGTATCGGTTGCGCTGTTGTTGCCGGGCGTCGGGTCGCTAACGCCCGAGGGCGGAGAAACAGTGGCGACGTTCGTAATTGTCGAATTGACGGCACCGGTAACGTTCCCGGTTACCAAGAAAGTCACGCTGCCGCCGCTCGGAAGCGTTGGTATAACGATACCGACGCCCTGCATCAACGCCACCGTCGTGTTGCCTGCGGCGGGACATACGGCGCCGCCCGTGGCCGAAGCAGGGTTGCACGTAACCGATGTCACCACCAGATTCGCTACCGCCGGATCGGTGAATACCGCACCGTTCCCGGGCTGTGGGCCGACGTTGGACACAACGATGGTGTAAGTCGTCGTCGAACCCGCAATTACGTTAGCGACACCATCGGTTTTGGTGATGCCAAGATTGGCAACGTTAGACGCAACCAGATTGGCGCTCGCGCTGCCGTTTTGCGTAATATTAGGCAGCGTCTGTGCGTTGTTAACGACGTTGGCGGTGTTGTTAATTGGCGCGCCATTCGCAGTGCCAGCGTTTACCTGAACCCGGAAGCGCATCGAAGCACTTTGTGCGGGCGGCATGAGCCCGCCAGCGGTTCCGGTCGCGCCCTGTCCGAGTCGGAACACGACACTGTTCGAGCCTCCCGAGTACTCGGCCTGATCATCGGCAACGGTATCGGTCATCGGGCCGGTGGGTGCCCCGGTCGCATTGGTGATGATAAAGAGCGATCCCGGTACGAAGGTCGTATTGGCGGGGATCGCGTCGGTCATCACCACATTGGTGGCGCCATCCTGTCCGGTATTCTGGAAGCCGACCGTGTATTCAATAATGGCGCCCGGCACGGCGAGCCCACCGCCGATGACCGCAGCGGACTTGGTGATCGAGGTCGCAAGATTGGGAACGAACAGATCAACCGTGAACGCCAGCGCATGCGGGAAATAGGTATCCCCGGTTGAAGAGAAGCGAAGGACTGCCTGCGTGTCGCCGTTCAGCAGGGTGCCCGTAATGTCCAAAAAGTCGACATCGAGCGCCATCTGGTTGGCGTGGTTCGGGTTCTTGGCGGTTATTGGAACACCGAGACGGGTGATGCTGCTGTTCCAGAAATTGTTGGCGGGGTTGACGGCGTTGGAGAGCGTGGTGAACGGCCCAGCGGCTGTGCGCGCGATCTGAAATGAATCTCCAGTGATGCCATCATCACCTTCCCACACGACGGCACCGGCCTGCGCATTGACGGCCCCGGTCGAGGGGGTCACCAAGCCGGTGACGGTGATATCGACTATGCCCGGCGTAGCTACACTCCCAGCGACAATTTGCGCACCGTCAAAAACTTGCAGGCGGCGGAACGGATCGGTCGGGTTACGGTAGATCACCACCAGAGCCCAGCCTCCGTAGTTGCCGAGCCCGCCGCCGTCGCCGGTGACGGCGGTGAGGTTGCCTACGGAATAGCTACCACTGCCGTTACCCCCCGCGACGCCCTGCACGAGGCCGGTTACGTCGGCAAACGCGAGATAGGGTTGCCCCAAGGTGGTGAGCCCGGCCGGGTTGAGTGTGTCAAGACTGGCGGAAGTGATAGTTGTGTAGGCGGGCGCTGTTGCGGGCGTCTTTAAGCGGATGGTTCCGCGTGTCGCAGAGGCAGCGTCAGCGCGAGCGCCCCAGTACAGGCCAGCGAACAGCACGGTGCCGCCAGCCGGGACGGTCACCGTGGCGCTCGACGAATTGGCGTTGGGGAAAGCGACGGCTGGAGGATCGGTATTGACGAATACCATGGCGCGGTTGGCATTCTGGGTGCCGGCAGCGGGAACACCTAGCGGGCAGTCCGCAGCATCGGGACAAGTCAACAACTTGTTACCGGTCATGAATATGTTGCCGTTGTCATTGAAAATGGCACCGGTTCGCTGGGTGAAGGCGCGCTGCGCCTCTGCCACCGGCACTAGCGAAAACACGAGCAAAAGCGCCAGCATGCCGAGACAGACGTTGCGCAGACTGCGCATTTCAAAGCTCCAGAAGTTTTCGGCGCGGCCCGAGACCGGGCGCTGAGGCTTGTGCTGACCGAAAATTACACACTCGCCCATACGTTGTCGATGCGCAGCAGATATTTTCACAAGCTCACCCCACCCGATATTTCCGCTGGTTGCGGAGAATTTAATAACTGTTGATTTAAAACTGAACCCTGCACTACGCCACGCTGGATAACACTTGATTCTGCACCCGACAAAGCGGCGGTGTCGAACCGCCCGAGCGAGCGCTGTGCACAGGCGGCACTCGTGAGAGAGCTGTCGCGCTGCAATCGACTCGTGTTGTGCCAGAGACTGCACACCAGAGGTGGATTGCTTTTACTTGCGTGTTGCACTGTGTATCCCCGTTATCGTTTTGTAGCTTGTAAGTCGCGTTCGGTCAAAGAGTCGCTGCGCGCCGTTAACCCGCGCCGCTAGGCGGCGAGAGTGCTGCTGGTTGTGCTGAAATTTTGGATACTGCAGAATCGGGCACCCGTACAGGCGCACGTGGTCGTTAGCCTCAATGTTCTTTTGCAAAAAAACTTGGTGTAAGTTGCCATTTGCCTCCCCCCAGAGATCGTTGTCGCGAACATTGCAAACGTGCATTAAGCGATGATTATGCATGAAATGTTTCCGATTGCCCAGTGCCCAGTGCTGCACGAACGAACAGAAATTTCTGAGAAATCAACGTGTTATGACGAAGTCATAATCGAAATTCAAGGGTGTTGAGAAGAACGAACATGAACGCATCTGTACTCATTCGTCGCTTGGGCCCAGGCCGAGGTTCATCGTGGCATAACTTGTCCATTCAATCGGCGCTATGAATTTCGACCGACGCTGGAATGACGAAAAAAATATGAATTTTCAGAGGTATCAGCTCGATGCCGCTACTCCGCTCTTATAGCTTTGCGCTGTGAGGTCAGTTGAACCGGGGTTAACCGAGCAAAACAGAAGATGTCGATACAATGCTTTTCCGAGTTATAGCCCCAGTAAAATAAGGCATTACAGGAAAAGCTGTAAACAAATCGAACTGGGTCGCGCCTCCATTGGTTAGTTCGACGCCCCGGCGAAGGTTGGGCACGTGGCACCGTTATCTGTTGAGTGCTTCTCTAATAATTCATTTGTCGGGCGCATTGCGTTGTCGCGCGGTGCTCGCGCTTTTGGCAAATGAGCTCACGTATCAGGGTGTACGCTCTGGTTGCTGCGCGCCGGGCTCCTTGCACTGCATCCCCAAAAACGAATTATTAGAGGTGCCCTTGATTTGTTTGGACGCATGGATCCCAGCCCGGTCCGTCATCCCGACGAAGGCCCGGGTGCAATGACGAAAATATGAATGCTTACAAGTGCCCTTGAGTCCCACACCACGCTTTAATCGCCAATGCACATGTTGACTACCCCAGCCCATTTCGTACCGGCCAGCGCGAGCACTGATATCACTGGTTTTTCGACCGCCGCCACGATCCGCATGGTGTTCAGCGGCCACGAGCTGTGCGTCAGCAGCGACGGGCTGCGCGTCGCGGAAAGTGAGCGCGCGCCTGATGACATCATCATCGGCACACTCGCCAGAAAACTGGTTGTTGCCACGGTGGCCGCGCCGAACGATGTCCCGTCACCGGGCAATCGTTTCGCGGGCCTGCGCAGCCTGTTCGGCGTGATGAGCGACGATCTTGTCGCCATTGCTGGGCGCGCCTTCCAGATCGTCGAATGGAATCGCTCGCATCAGTACTGTGGTGTCTGCGCGACGCCCACCGAGCGGGCGCAGCACGAGCGCTCGCGAAAGTGCCCCGCCTGTGGGCATACTGCCTACCCGCGCATTTCACCGGCGATGATGTGTCTGGTCACCCGCGGGAGCGAAATTCTGCTGGCTCGCAACGTAAATTTTCCTGCCGGTCGCTATAGCGCGCTCGCCGGATTCCTTGAAGCGGGCGAGAGCATTGAAGAGGCGGTCGTTCGCGAAGTGCAGGAGGAAGTCGGCATTGCCGTGGCACAACCGAAGTACTTCGGTTCACAGTCGTGGCCGTTTCCGCATTCATTGATGATCGCATTCACAGCGGAGTACGCGGGGGGTGATCTGACGCCGAACGGTCACGAAATCGCGGAGGCGAACTGGTTCAGCGCAGACAATTTGCCGCAGTTACCGCCACGATTTTCGATATCGCGCGCGTTGATCGAGGACACGTTGACACAGATACGACAGCGCTGACGTAGTATCTCGGGGTCGCCGCAACCTTATTGGTCAAGAGCGGACTAAAATTCGTTACGATTTTTTGAGATATCACTGACATGACCCTGTTCTGCACTTTTGCGTCCAAGAATCCTTTACGCGTCGCAGTGGCCTCCGCGCTATTCGCGTTCAGCGTGGGCGCCGCTGCCCAAAGCAACGACTTGCAGGACATCAACCGGATGCTCAAATCCGGTCAAGCGCAGCTTGCACTCGACCGGGTCAATGTCTATCTCACCACCAGGCCCAAAGACGCGGTGGGCCGCTTCATTCGGGGTCTGGCTCAGTCCGAGCTTGGAAAAACCAACGACGCCATCGCCACCTTTCAGTCGCTGACCGAGGACTATCCCGAGCTGCCAGAGCCGTACAACAATCTGGCAGTGCTCTATAGCTCAAAAGGGCAATTTGAGAAGGCGCGCGTAGCCCTTGAACTGGCGATACAGACGCACCCGAGCTATTCGACCGCGCACGAGAATTTGGGCGATATTTACGCGAAACTCGCCAGTCAGGCCTATGACAAAGCGCTGCAACTGGACAAAGCTAACGGTGGCGTCGCGACCAAGTTAAATCTGGTTCGCGATTTGTTCTCGACCAACCCGAAGGCCAACACCGCACCACGGCCCGTCGCTAGTGCTGCGACGCTGGCTGCGACGAACGCGACACTTCCTGCTACCCGTCCAGCCACGACGCTCGCGCCACCGGCTGTTGCGCCCGCGCCTGCTCCGGTTGCCCTTGCTGCGGTCACGCCGCCGAAGGCAACACCGGTTGCGCCGCCAGCACCCGTGGCAGCCCCAGCCCCCGCCAAGGTTGAGCCACCGAAGGCTGCACCTCCGCCACCGCCTGCACCGGTTAGCGCCCCGGAGGGCAGCACAGAGGTTTTGCGCGCCGTGAACAAATGGGCGACTGAGTGGTCTGGCAAAAATCCGGATGGCTATCTCGCGGCGTATGCCAAGTCCTTCAAACCGGAAGACGGCTCATCGCGCAGTGCGTGGAGCGCGGCCCGTCGTGAGCGCGTCTCCGCGCCGCGTCGCATCAAAGTCGAAGTGCTCGGTGCCACGGTTGAAATGACCTCAGCGACCGAGGCGAAAGTTACGTTCCGTCAGGCCTACGACTCAGATTCATTGCAAACGCGCTCACGCAAGACGCTGACGCTGGTCAAAGAAGGCTCCGCCTGGCTGATTACACGCGAGCGTGTGGGCTAACTGCATTCGGATGACGCGCCCTCCCTTGAAACTCCACACCCCCTCGCGCTTGCGGCGCGTCGGCGTGCGCTTCGCGCAGTTTGCCCTTGCCAGCGTGCTGGTAGCGCTGCCGTCCGGCGTGATGGGTGGCGGTGGCATCGGCTTCAGCGATGCCGAATCGCTGCTGTTAAAGGCGCTGCGCGAAGTTCGATTGAGTCAGCTCGATCTGGCACGGCAAACGATCGACGAACTGCTCGTCCGTTATCCCAATTTTCGTCTCGCCTACCTTGTGCAGGGTGACCTTTGGCTGGCCAAAGCAAAGCCGCTTTTGAGTCTGGGCAACACCAGTGAGATTGCGGATCAACTCACCGGCTTGCGCGCTGAGGCCACGGCTCGCGTGCTGCGCGAAAAAGACGTTGCCAAGCCTGAATTCATCCCGGCCAATTTCTGGCGTTTGCCCGCCTCGCAGCAATACGCGCTCGCTATCGACGTCGACAAGTCGCGACTCTACGTGCTCGAAAATCAGAACGGTCGTCTGATCCGCGTGGCGGATTTTTACGCGACGATCGGAAAAGCCGGTGGCGGCAAAGCGCGCGAGGGTGATCAACGAACGCCGTTTGGCGCCTACACCTTGCTGGGCACGATTTCCCCTCAGAAGCTTACCGATTTTTACGGTGCTGGCGCGTTCCCGCTTGACTACCCGAACGCGTGGGACAAACGACAGGGTCGGAACGGTTTCGGCATCTGGTTGCATGGCGTGCCGAGCAACACCTATGCGCGTGCGCCTCGGGCGAGCGACGGCTGCGTCGTGGTGTCGAACCCCGATTTAAAGCTCGTCGAAAAATTCATCACGCCGGGCCGTACGCCGTTCATCATTGCGCAGACCGTCGAATGGGTGGATCGTGACGCGGCGGGTAAGCAGGCGCAGGGCTTGCTCACCGCCGTCGAGCGCTGGCGCAGCGACTGGCAGGCGCTCGATACGGCGCGCTACCTGCAGCATTACGCACAAAGCTTTAGCAGCGACACCCAATATATCGCCGAGTGGCGCGCCCAAAAATCCGCCATCAATGCGGCAAAAACGTGGGTGAAAGTCGAACTCTCCGACTTGTCCGCGGTGCAATATCCGGGTGAAAAAAATCTGGCAATCGTCACATTTGACCAAAACTACCAGAGCAGCAATTTGAACGGCCAGACCCGCAAGCGCCAACTCTGGCAGCTGATCGACGGTCGCTGGCAGATCATCTACGAAGGCTCGGCCTAACTTTTTTTCTTTATCCGTAACACTATGAAAAATCTCGCTCGCACCCTCAGAGCCGTCGCAACTTGCGCGGCGACTATCGCCATTGCAACGGTGTCGGTCAACACCACATTCGCGCAAAACGTCGCTCCCGTGCAAGACAAGCCACGCGTCGAAATGAAGACCAGCCTCGGCAGCGTAGTCATCGAACTCGATGCCAACGCCGCCCCCAAATCAGTCGCGAATTTCCTCGAATACATGAAGTCCGGCTTCTACGAAGGCACGGTGTTTCATCGTGTCATCAAGGGCTTCATGGCGCAGGGCGGTGGCTTTGACAAAGCGTTGAAGCAGAAGGAAACGCGCGCGCCTGTGGTTAACGAAGGCGAAGCCGCCGAGAAGGCTGGCCTGAAGAATGATCGTGGCACGATTTCCATGGCGCGCACCGGCGATCCCCATTCGGCCACCGCGCAGTTCTACATCAACTTAAAAGACAACACGATGTTGAACGCATCCACGGCCAAGGGCAATGTGCCACCGCCGTGCAAGGCCGACAATCCACCCGCACATTGCAAACAGTACGGCTGGGGCTACACGGCGTTTGGACGCGTCGTGCAAGGCATGGACATCATCGACAAGATGGCGGAAGTACCGACCGGCGCGGGTGGCATGTTCCCGTCTGACGTACCGCAGACGCAG
The DNA here is from genome assembly GCA_043757535.1 of Burkholderiales bacterium. Classification (GTDB taxonomy): domain Bacteria; phylum Pseudomonadota; class Gammaproteobacteria; order Burkholderiales; family Casimicrobiaceae; genus Casimicrobium. The sequence continues at coordinate 1,035 of JAYVPF010000072.1, read as the reverse complement.
ATCATCATCGAAAAAATTACGCTCATTACAAAGAAATAAAGGACGCCGCATGGCCCTCGTTAAATTCACCACCAACCAAGGCGACTTCACGCTCGACATCGACGAAGTCAACGCGCCAAAAACGGCTGCCAACTTTTTGCAATACGTCAAAGACGGTCACTATGACAACACGATTTTTCATCGCGTGATCGACGGCTTCATGATTCAGGGCGGCGGCTTCGAACCGGGCATGAAACAAAAATCCGGACGTGAGCCGATTGAGCATGAAGGCGTTGCCACCAGCGCAGCCGGCCTCAAGAACACGCTGTACACCGTTGCCATGGCTCGCACCAACGACCCGCATTCCGGCTCGTCACAGTTCTTCGTCAACGTGACGGATAACGCGTTTCTTGATTTCAAAGCAGCGAACGGCAACTCGTGGGGCTACACCGTTTTCGGCAAAGTGTCCGACGGCAAAGACGTCCTGGAAAAAATCAAAAACGTAAAAACCAGCACCATCGGTGGACACCAGCATGTGCCCGTGGATGACGTCATTGTGAGCAACGCCGTCGTCGCCTAACGGCTGCGACCTATCACCGCGTTGATCACGCTGATCGCGCGCTTCGAATTGCCAAATAGGTGATTTCGATGCGCGCGATTTTCATTTCTGATTTGCATTTAAACGAACCGGACGCCATCACTCAGGCGCGCTTCGAAGCGTTCATGAAGTTCACTGTGGCGGGTGCCGATGCGCTCTACGTGCTCGGCGATTTGCTGCACGTCTGGCTGGGCGACGCGATGTTGCCGGACAACGCTTACGCGCAACGCATCGCCGCGCAATTCGCCGCAGTCAGCGCAGCGGGAACCAAAATATTCATCGCGCGCGGCAATCGTGACTTCATGATCGGACGCGAGTTCGCAGCCGCGTGCGGAGCCACATTGCTTGACGAACAAACGGTCATTGATCTCGGTGGCAAGCGTGTGCTGTTGATGCATGGCGACGAGCTTTGCATCGAGGACGTTCGCTACCAGCGCGCCCGCCGTATTTTGCGCACC
>JAYVPF010000071.1:0-8946 GCA_043757535.1 Burkholderiales bacterium | reverse complement strand
GGCCAGCCGGAACATGTCGTCAACTATTTCTTCTTCGTCGCCGAAGAGGCGCGCGAGTTGATGGCGAAGCTGGGCGTGCGCACATTCGACGAATTGATCGGGCACAGCGATTGGCTCGACATGCAATCTGGCATCGATCACTGGAAGGCGCGCGGGCTGGATTTCTCGAAGGTGTTCTACACGCCGCGTATGCCGGCAACGGTTGCTCGATACCATGTCGAAGCGCAAGATCACGGCCTGACCAACGCGCTCGATCACGCACTGATCGCGGCGGCAAAACCTGCGTTGGACGACAAGAAGAAAGTCGAAAGCTCGTTCGTCATCGGCAATCACAATCGCTCGGTCGGCGCGATGTTGTCGCACGCCGTGGTGTCGAAATACGCGCACGCTGGTTTGCCGGATGACATGATTCACCTGCGCTTTAAGGGCATCGCGGGACAGAGCTTCGGCGCGTTCCTCGCGCGCGGCATCACGTTCGAGATCGAAGGCGCGACCAACGACTACACCGGCAAGGGCCTCTCGGGCGGACGCATCATCGTCTACCCGGACGCAAAATGCCCGGCGAAAGCGGAAGACAATATCGTGATCGGCAACACCGTTTTGTATGGTGCGACCGAAGGCGAAGCTCTCTTCCGGGGTGTCGCAGGCGAGCGTTTCGCAGTGCGCAATTCCGGCGCAACCGCAGTGGTTGAGGGCACGGGCGATCACGGCTGCGAATATATGACGGGCGGCACGGTCGTCGTGCTCGGTGAAACCGGGCGCAATTTCGCGGCGGGCATGTCGGGCGGTCTGGCCTACGTGTTCGACCCGAAGGGCGTATTTACCAGGCGCTGCAATCTGTCGATGGTGTCCGTGGAGCCAGTCGTCTCCGAGACCGAGCAAACCGGTGCCGAGCAGGAGCTGATCGCACAGGGCAAAGGCCGCAGACGTCATCGTGACATGAGCGACGAGGCCATCATCAAATCCCTGATCGACAAACATTTGCGCTACACCGGATCGACGGTCGCGCTGGCGGTCATGGATGACTGGACGAATCAGCGCAAACATTTCGTTAAAGTGTTCCCGCATGAGTACAAGCGGGCGCTGACCGATATGTATGCGGAGTCGATCAAAGCGAAGTCGGCGACGAAGGAAGTCGTCGCGAAGTAGCTGTACTGTGCGTTCCGACCCCTCCCCCTGGGGGGGAGGGTGCCGACAGGCGGGAGAGGGACTGGCCTCTCGCAAGCCTTGGTTCAAACGCGACACTCCCTCTCCCTAACCCTCCCCCCCAGGGGGAGGGGATCAGAACCAAAATCATTGAGCACCGTCATGGGAAAAGTCACCGGATTCATGGAGTTTCAACGCTTGAGCGAGGCCGCTGAGGCTCCGTTGTCACGCCTACATCACTATCGCGAATTTGTCGTCACGCTGAAGGACGATGAGGCGAAGCAACAGGGCGCGCGCTGCATGGATTGCGGCATTCCGTTTTGTCAGACCGGCTGCCCGGTGAACAACATCATTCCGGACTGGAATGATCTCGTGTATCGCGGCCACTGGAAGCAGGCACTCGACACGCTGCACAGCACCAACAATTTCCCCGAGTTCACCGGCCGTGTCTGCCCCGCGCCGTGCGAAGCGGCGTGTACGTTGAACATCAATAACGACGCGGTCGGCATCAAGTCAATAGAACATTTCATCATCGACAAAGGCTGGAAATCGGGCTGGGTGACGCCGCAAATTGCTGCGAAGAAAACGGGTAAAACGGTCGCGGTCGTCGGCTCGGGCCCCGCAGGTATGGCCGCAGCGCAGCAGCTTGCGCGCGCCGGTCACTCTGTCACCGTGTTTGAGAAATCGGATCGCATTGGCGGCCTGCTTCGCTACGGCATTCCTGATTTCAAGATGGAAAAATCGCACATCGACCGTCGCGTCGCGCAGATGGCAGCGGAGGGCGTGACCTTCAAAACCAGCGTGATGGTGGGCGACGGAACGCTCGCGGACTTACTCGCCGCTTCGCCGCAGGGCGTCGGTAACGATGCGAAAGAAATTGTGTCACCAGACACACTGAAATCACTCTTTGACGCCATCGTTTTATCGGGTGGTGCCGAGCATCCGCGCGATCTGCCCGTGCCGGGTCGTGAGTTGAAAGGCGTGTACTACGCCATGGAGTTTCTGCCACTACAAAACAAGCGGGTTGCGGGTGACGACGTTGAAGTCATCTCGGCCAAAGGCAAGCACGTCGTGGTGATCGGCGGCGGCGATACCGGCTCCGATTGCGTCGGCACGTCGAATCGTCACGGTGCGGCAAGCGTCACGCAGTTTGAACTGATGCCACAACCGCCGGACAAGGAAAACAAGCCGCTGGTGTGGCCCAATTGGCCGCTCAAATTGCGCACCTCGTCATCGCATGAAGAAGGCGTAGCGCGCGACTGGTCGGTCACCACGCAATGTCTGGTTGGCAAAGACGGTCAGGTCACGGGCCTCAAGGCAGCGCGGGTTGAGTGGATCGACGGCAAGATGCACGAAGTGGCTGGCAGCGAATGGGAGATGAAGGCGGACCTGGTGCTACTCGCAATGGGTTTTGTGCATCCGGTCGCGCCAATATTGCAGGCGTTTGGCGTCGAGCGCGACGGTCGCGGCAACGCCAAAGCGCACACCGACGAAGCTCACGCGCAGGGCGCGGCGGCAGCGTACGCCACCAACGTGCCCCATGTTTTCGCCGCCGGCGACATGCGCCGCGGTCAGTCACTGGTGGTCTGGGCGATTCGCGAAGGCCGTCAATGTGCGCGCTCGGTTGATGAGTTTTTAATGGGCTGGTCAACGCTTCCTTGGTAGATCAGCTTTTCGTTGAACGGCTTATTTAATAGGGGCTAGCCAGCGATTTTGCATAAAGTCGATTTACGCCACTTCGTGTCTCTAGCCCCAGTGCCAGCGTGCTTTCACGAAATAGCTGAAGACGCTGAACTGATTGCGCATCGGGCCGCTCTATCAGGTCAATCGGGCCCGTCGTACTAACATGCGTTTCATGAAATTTCTGATATTTGCCTGCCCGCTGTTGCCCTCGCTCGTCGCGCTTAGCGTGTTGTCGTCAAGCGCTGCGCTGCTGGCCACCACGCTGCAACTCTCCTCGGTGAGCGCCCGTTCCAGCGCCCAATTCATGATCGACGGTCAGCGGCGTGAAGCCCGCGTCGGCGTCTTCACCGACGAAGGCTTGCTGCTCGAAAAGATCAACGACGACACCGCGATTTTTCTCTTCAACGGTCTGCCGCAACGCATGCGCGTCGGCGACATGGCGGTGCTTGATTCGCAGACTCAGGGCTTCATCAGCCATCAAATCCGCGCCGATCAAAAAAACCGTTACCTGACACCTGCGCTCTTAAACGGCGGCAATGTGCAGGCGGAAATTGATCGTACGGCCGACGTATTGGTGATCCCGGTCGCCGACGCGGATCGTCTGAATTTGCCCTACAAAGACAAAAAATCCCGCACACTCATCGCGCCAAAACAAACGATCACCGAAACCAAAGACGGCGTAGAAACCAAGACCGTGGTCGAGCCGAAAGATAAGGACGGCAAGCCGCTGACTTACAAAACCTACGTGCTGCCGCTGACCTCCGTCCGTGTTGGCGCGGTCGATGTGTACGGCGTCAACGCCATCGTCAGCGAAAAGCCGGGGCTGACGGCCACCGTGATCGGTCGTGATTTTTTAAAACGCGTTGCGCCCTCCTGGTCGAACCGCACTTTGACTTTGGTTCGCCGTTAGGTCTCCGTCATCCGGAGCCCGAAGCGAAGGATCAGGTAGCGTTACGACACGCGTCACAATTCAGAGCACAGAGTCACCCACCAGATCCTTCGCGAAGCTAAGGATGACAAACAATCCGCCGTCTTACGCATGAGTATCAAAAACGACCTTTTCCTCCGCGCCTTTACCGACGAAAAACTTCCCCGCCCGCCCATCTGGCTGATGCGGCAAGCCGGTCGCTATCTGCCGGAATACAAAGCCACGCGCGCCAAAGCGGGCAGTTTTCTGGAGCTCTGCCGTTCGCCGTCATTCTGCGCGGAAGTGCTGCTTCAGCCGCTGGAGCGCTACGATCTCGACGCTGCGATCCTGTTCTCCGACATCCTCACCGTGCCCGACGCAATGGGCCTCGGCCTCACTTTCGATGTGGGCGAAGGGCCGCGTTTTTCGCGTCCGTTGCGTGAAGAATCAGACGTTAACGCGCTCGCCGTGCCTGACATGGCGAAGCTGCAATATGTATTCGATGCGGTAGCCGAGTGCAAGCGCGCCCTCACCAAAAATGGCGAGCAACGCGTACCGCTGATCGGGTTCTCGGGCAGCCCGTTCACACTTGCCTGCTACATGATTGAAGGCGCTGGCTCTGCGGACGCTTTTCCGCTGACGCGACGCATGCTGTTGCAGCGACCAGAGCTGTTTCAGAAAGTGCTCGATGTGAACGTTGGTGCCGTCACCGCTTACCTCGCAGAACAAGTTCGCGCCGGAGCCGACGCGCTGATGGTGTTCGACACCTGGGGCGGTGTGCTGGCCCCGCGCCTGTATCGCGAGTTTTCGCTGGCACCGATGAGGCGGATTGTGGATGCGCTGCGCGCCGAGTTTCCGAAAATTCCGGTGATGCTGTTCAGTCGCGGCGCAGCCTACAGCGTGGGCGCAATCGCCGCCAGCGGTGCCCAGGGTATCGGGGTCGATTGGCAGAGCGATCTGGCGGACGCGCGCGCTGCAGCCGGACCCAGCATCACGCTGCAAGGCAATTTCGACCCGCTGCTGCTGACCACCGACGGGGCGACCATCCGTCGCGAAGTAGCGAAATCGCTCGCCGGGTTCGATCCGAAGCACCGCTACATCGCCAATCTGGGGCACGGCATCACGCCGGATGCTGACCCAGAATTGGTAGGCGTACTGGTGGATGCACTAAGAAATGTTTAATTCCGCAACCTTCACAAAATCAAAAAAAAGCTTGACAAATGCGACGCTGCTCGCTCCGCCGCGCCAGTTATGCACAAAAGTGACGTTTCCGTGACAGGTGAGTACGCGCCCCCGCTGAAACCCACTAAAAACTACATAACTCATTGATTTAATTGTTTATTTTGCACTCGCCAGAGAATGAGGCAAGGCTGCAACAACCGCGTTCAGACGGGCTTTCAGGCGTGTCAAGTGGCTTTAGTTCACACATTTATCCACAGGCGTTGGGGACGAAGTTTTGAGGGATGTGGCAGCAACGATTGCAAGCCAAGCGAGCGGTGAGCAGGCACTCACCCGAGTGACCGTAGAGCTGCCGTTGGCGATTGGTCGCGCGCTGGATTACGTTGCGCCTGCCGCTTTTCAGATTGCGCTGAATTCTTGTGTTGAAGTCACGGTGGGTGTGCGCCCGCATGCGGGCGTGGTGACAGCCGTTGGCGAAATTGATCCCGAAGCTGCCGCAAAGCTGAAACCCGTTCGCCGGTTACTGTGCGCCGCGCTGCCGCAATCGCTGATCGAGCTTGCACGCTTCGTCGCTGACTATTACCAAGTCTCGCTCGGCATGGCCTGCGGCTTGATCAGCCCGATCGAGGCCGCACCGAAGCCCGAAGCTACGGGTTGGCAGCTCACGTCGTCTGGACACGATCATGCGGCGCATATTGCTGCCCGTAGCTCGGCGCGGCGGGCGCTGGTTGTTGCGCTGCGCAACGGCCTTGATGCGGATGCCATCCGCGCGTTGTCGTCCACGCAACGCCGCCTATTGAACGAGTGGATCGCCCAAGGCTTCGTCGACGCGATTTATCCAGACGCGACGCAACTCGCACAAGTGCATCCAGTGCTCCCCGACTTCACAGAGCCGCAGCACAAAGCGGCAACCGCCTTGCGCGCTACCGTTAATCACTTTAACGTGTCGCTGCTGCACGGCGTCACCGGCAGCGGCAAGACCGAGGTCTATCTCGAACTGGTCGCCACTGTGCTCAACGCAGGCAAGCAAGTCCTGCTGCTAGTACCCGAGATCAATCTGACGCCGCAGTTGATCGACCGCGTGCTCAAGGCCCTGCCCGGTGTGCCCACCGCCGTGCTGCACTCCAAGCTCGCCGCAGGCGAGAGGAACCGCGCATGGCATCGCGTGCATTCAGGCGAAGCGCGGCTCGTCATCGGCACGCGGCTCGCCGTGTTCGCGCCCGCCGCCCAACTCGGCCTGATCGTCATCGACGAAGAGCACGACGGCTCGTACAAACAAAACGAATCGCCGCGTTATCACGCCCGCGACGTCGCCATCGTGCGCGCCAAGCAGGCAAAGATTCCGGTCGTGCTCGCCAGCGCCACGCCGAGTCTGGAAACATGGCGCAACGTGCGCTATCCACGCGGAGCAAGGAGTGATGTGTACCAACACATCGTGCTCAGCGAACGTGCCACCGCCGCAGCACCCTCCGCATTGCGCCTCGTGCCGTCACGCGGTAAACGTGTGAAATGGGGCCTCTCAGAAACGCTCGCCGACGGCATCAAGCTGCGCCTTGAGCGTGGCGAGCAAAGCCTCGTGCTCGTCAATCGTCGTGGCTTCGCGTCCGCGCTGTACTGCCCGCATTGCGGCTGGAGCGCACCGTGCAAACGCTGCGACGCCAAGATGACCTTGCACCAAACCACGCGCAATTTGCGCTGCCACCACTGCGGCGCGCAATCCGGCGTACCGAGCAAATGTCCCGCCTGCGGGCACCCGGAATTAGTCGGCGCCGGCGTCGGCACGCAAAAGTTGGAGGCCGCGCTACTTGATGCCTTCCCCTCTGCCCGCATCGCCCGCGCCGACACCGATTCGCTCTCGGGCAAACACGCGTGGCGCGCGCTGTACGAGCGCATCCTCGCGCGCGACATCGACATCGTCGTCGGCACCCAAATGCTCGCCAAAGGCCACGACTTTCCCGCGCTCACCTTGGTCGGCGTCATCGATTCCGATCGCGCGCTGTTCTCCACCGATTTCCGCGCGCAGGAAGATTTGTTTGCGCTCTTAACGCAAGTCGCCGGCCGCGCCGGACGCCACGCGCTTCCCGGTGAAGTCATGGTGCAAACCGAGTTCCCCGATCACGCCGTGTTTCAGGCGCTGCTCGCCAACGACTACGCCGGATTCGCCGACAGCACGCTCGCCAATCGCGAAACGTTCGGCCTGCCGCCCGCCAGCCGCATGGCGCTGGTGCGCGCCGAGGCGAAGGACGCAGACGCCGTAGCTGAGTTTTTCACGCGCGCTCACTCGGTGTTGCAAGAGGCGCTATCAACGCGCGACGGCGAAGTCTTCGCGCCCCAACCCGCCCCGCTTGCCCGCAAGGCCGACTTCACCCGCTGGACCATGACCGCCATCGCGCCCAAGGTGCGCCCGCTCGCCGACGCGCTAGCGCTGCTGCGCGAAGCCATGGCCGCAGATCGCCCGAAAGTGAGATGGGCGGTGGATGTGGATCCTTATGATTTTGGGTAGGGTGCGTTAAATGTTGTGCGGTAGGATTGCTCTCATTGTTAGTTAAGCTGCGTCTATAGTGTCTATGGTTTCGTCCAAAACATTCAGGGTGCTATCTCGTCAGTTTGATGCTGCTATCGCCAAGTGCATCTACGTTTCCCAGAAGCATGCTGGGGTGCCGTCTCCAACCGGTAGTCATTACTACGCATCCGCTCTATTCACTCTACTAACGACCAAAGCCATCAGCCTCAGAAAGCTTTTGCCAAAGCTTAAACCGAAGACAATGTCCGACTCGCATTGGGACTACGGCTCTGTGTGCGCGCTAACTCGCTCTGTGCTTGAAACACGCCTTGCATTTCACTACTTGGGCTATGAGCCTTGCTCAGAAGCCGAATGGAAATGCAGGTGGGCAATTTTCTGTCTACATGACGAGGCCACCCGCGGAAAAATGCTTCAAGGTGTTGTGCCACCGTCTTTCACAGCTGCGGAACAAGCGGTGTACCACGAGAACATGCGTAAGCATAGAGATGAACTACAGTCGAACGTTGTCTTTGTAGACCTGCCCTTAAGCGTCCAGAAGCGCGCCATGCAGGGCAAACAGGCTTATCTGCATCCACTTGAGGATATCGCCGTCAAGTGCAGTATTCCGCTGGAGGAATTCCGCTTCTTCTACACTTTCATGTCTTCACATGCTCACGCGCTGCCGGTAGCTTACTTCCGGATGAACGAAGGCGATCGGGGTCGAGGAGTTCACTCTGAACTCGAAGAGCAATACCATCTGATGTGCATGGCTCTTGGAATTGCACTCATTGGAAGCGCCGCTAACGAAATGGAACTCAAGTTTGCGCTGCCGACAGCCTAACTATCCAGCGAGAGTACTTGTCTCGACAAGCCGAACCAAACGTCTCAAATCAAATATTTAGAACAACGACACCCGCTCAAATGCTCACCGCCACCTGCCACTGCAAAGCCATCAAAGTCGAAGTTCCTCGCGAGCCTGAGAGTGTGACGGACTGCAACTGTTCGATCTGCCGCCGCTATGGCGTGCTGTGGGCTTACTACAAGGACGCCGAGGTGACGCTCACCGCCGCGCCTGATATTGTCGACGCGGTTGATGAATACGTCTGGGGCGACAAGTCGCTGAAATTTATTCGCTGCAAGCTTGCGGCTGCGTGATGCAGTGGAAGTCTTTAACCGTCGGCCCCGACTCAAACACCGGCTTGAACGCCCGCAATTTCGAGCCGTCGATCATCGGCAAAGTCCCGGTGCGGCGGCTCGATGGCGCGGATACTTGGGAGTACATCGGGTAAGTTTTTTGACGCACAGCTTATTGCTGTAACCTATATTTCAATGGGGCTAGCGCTTGATTATGGCTACAGTCAACTTTATGCAATTTGCGGCTCTAGCCCTAGATGCAAAATCGTTTCAGAAAAAAGCTATCTCAAAAAAGCGAACTTCTCTCGCTTCCTTGGCGTCATTCTCGCCACAAGCGGGAATCCAGAAAGGTTGCGAACACAGTCGCGATGGCAGGCCTCAGAGTGCGCCACCG
>JAYVPF010000070.1:0-8970 GCA_043757535.1 Burkholderiales bacterium | reverse complement strand
GGCAGTCACTTTTCTTGCTTCGCCAAGAAAAGTAACCAAAAGAAGGCGACCCCGACATTCGCCCTGATCCGAGATTTGAAGCGAAAACGTCGCGCGGTCCGAAACTCGCTACGCTCAAACAGCGGACCGCTTCATCGACGTTTCCACTCCAAATCTCGGGGGCGAATGAACGGGGGCCCCTTCGAACTGATGTTTAATCGCTGCGGGATGCGGATCGCGGAAACCCGGATGCGAGCATCTGAACCATGCTCGTTTCGGTTGGTAAACTGCCAGCATGCATTTTCCGAAAGACAATTCTCCAAAGTTCATTGAGCGGTTGCGATCTGGGCAATACAAGTCGCCGGTAAGATCCAGGCAACCTTCGAATTGGCCGAGCGCTCCAAACAGGGTCTATTACTTCAATCTTGCACGCAGGGCTCGACTATTCCGTTTGCCAGTGAGTCGTGATCAATGGTTCGACCTTTTGCACACTCATTTCGACTGGCAGAATTTTGGGGCGCTGGGTAAGTTGGATCGGCGCAAGCACTTGAATGCAACATTTGTCGCATTCGGAAGAGCGCAGCAACAGTTGGGCGTGTGGGGACAGCCACATGAAACGTTCGTCAGAGTAGCGCCACACGATTCCGGTGGAGATGCTGTGTATGTCCACTCGGCGAATCCGAATGGAACTCCCTTTCCACTGGTTCACCATTGGGGCACTGAAATTCATTACGTTCCGTCGATCCTATTCGGACAGGTCAACCTCTCGAAACACTCGATATTGCGGTCTGTTGACGGATCGGAGATTGTTTATTCAATCTTTCCAAAACAGCCTTAGCCGACAAGCGTTAATCGCGACTTGCAAAGCCTTCAGCGCGAAGCGATCAGTCATCTGTTCGACGGCGTTCCCGTGTATTCGCCCCCGAGATTTGGAATGGAAACGTCGCGAATTTGCGTGATCCGGCGGTCCGTTGTTTGAGCGTAGCGAGTTTCGGACCGCGCGACGTTTTCGCTTCAAATCTCGGACCAGGGCGAATGTCGGGGTCGCCTTCTTTTGGTTACTTTTCTTGGCGAAGCAAGAAAAGTGACTGCCCTGCGGCATGAGCAGCTCGTGGCATGCGCATCTGCTCATGCAACCATCACCCTCTCCCTAGCCCTCTCCCCTCAAGGGAGAGGGGATGACGCGCATCTCCCGATCATTGGACAGAGGGGACGAGAGCCAGAGCGGCTAGGGGACGCGGCAACTCCCCCCATAGAATAGCTGTATGGCTATCCACGACGACACGCTCACAACCGCACGGGGCAGACCGGACGATGGCGCATCTGATCGCCTGATCGCGCCGAAGAGCGAGAGCAAACAGGAAGAGGCGCTGGAGCGCGCGCTGCGCCCGAAGCAGCTTGACGAATACATCGGGCAGGAAAAAATTCGCGGCCAACTTTCGATTTTTATTGAGGCGGCGCGATCGCGTAAAGAGCCGCTGGATCATGTGCTGTTGTTCGGCCCGCCGGGGTTGGGCAAGACCACACTCTCACACATCATCTCGCGTGAGATGCGCGTGAACATGCATCAGACGTCCGGTCCAGTGCTGGAGAAAAAGGGCGATCTGGCGGCGCTGTTGACCAATCTTGAGCCAAACGACGTGCTGTTTATCGATGAGATTCATCGCATCAGCGCGGTGCTGGAGGAGACGCTCTACAGCGCGATGGAGGATTACGCCATCGACATCATGATCGGCGAGGGGCCGGGTGCACGCTCGGTGAAGCTCGACTTGCCGCCGTTCACGTTGATCGGTGCGACGACGCGCGCGGGCATGCTGACCAACCCGCTGCGCGACCGCTTTGGCATCGTGGCGCGGCTGGAGTTTTATAGCGATGAAGAGCTGTCGCGCATCGTGACGCGCTCGGCGAATTTGCTGGGCGTGAATATGGACAGCGCAGGGGCGACCGAGATCGCCAAACGCTCGCGCGGTACGCCGCGTATCGCCAATCGCCTGCTGCGCCGGGTGCGCGATTTTGCTGAGGTGAAGGCGAACGGGCACGTGACGCATGCAGTGGCGGATGCGGCGCTTGTGATGCTCGATGTGGACGCGCACGGGCTGGATGTGATGGATCGTAAATTGCTGCAAACTATCGTTGAAAAATTCGCTGGCGGGCCGGTCGGCGTGGACAATTTAGCCGCCGCCATCAGCGAAGAGCGCGAGACGATTGAGGACGTGATTGAGCCGTTTTTGATTCAGCAGGGATATATCCAGCGCACCAGTCGCGGACGTGTGGCGACGGCGCGGGCGTATCGGCATTTTGGGCTGGTGCCGCCTGCGGCGATGGGTAGCGGGGAGTTGTTTACAGAATGAAGCCGTTCTCGATCCCTGTTCGCATTTATTACGAAGACACTGACGTTGGTGGCGTCGTCTATTACGCGAACTACCTGCGCTTTCTGGAGCGCGCCCGCACCGAATGGCTGCGCGCTGCGGGATTTGAGCTGGATGTGATTGCCCGCGACATGAAAGCCGTGTTCGTCGTGCGGCGCGTTGAAGCGGACTATCATCAACCCGCGTTGCTTGGCAACATGATTGCGGTCACCGCTGAGCCGACTGAAGTCGGCGCGAGCAGGCTGGTGATTCGTCAGCGTGTACTGCGCACACGTGACCCCGCTGTCGGCGGTGCCGACATCTCCCCTACTTCGCAGGGGAGACTTGCCGCGGCGTCCGATGAACTGTTACTGTCCGCTACAGTCACATTGGCATTCATTGCCAGCGATTTGTCCGGCCCGATTCGTATGCCACCCTCGCTGCGTGCTGCCATGAAATCCACCCTTCTTCCGATTGCCTAATGAAGCCCACTGCCGATCTCTCGTTTATTCATCTGATCACGGGGGCCAGCCTGCCGGTGCAGGCGGTCATGCTGCTGCTGGTACTGCTGTCGCTGTGGTCGTGGTGGCTGATTTTTTATAAAGGCGCGACGCTTAAACGCGCGGCCAAACGCAACGCAGCGTTCGACGACACGTTCTGGCAGGGTTCGGACTTAAATCAGCTCTATCAGCGAGTCAGCGAAGGCCGCGAAAAGCAGGGGCCTCAAGCGGAAGTTTTTGCCGCCGGTTTCCGTGAATTCATCAAACAAAAACGGCAGGCCAGTGTCTCGAAAGAGGCGGTGGTCGATGGCACGCGCCGCGCGCTAAAGGCCGCGATGCAGCGCGAAATCGATGCGCTTGAGCATCAGTTGCCGGGTCTCGCTACGGTTGCCAGCGTTAGCCCCTACATCGGTCTGCTCGGCACTGTTTGGGGCATCATGAATTCGTTTCGTGGGCTCGCCAGCGTCGGCCAGGCAACGCTCGCGCAGGTCGCGCCTGGTATTGCGGAAGCGTTGATTGCCACGGCGATTGGCCTGTTCGCTGCGATCCCAGCGGTCGTGGCGTACAACCGTTTTCAGGCGCAGCTAGATCGCATTCAGACGCAGCTGGAAACGTTCATGGAAGAGTTCTTGAACATTCTGCAACGCCAGGCTTAGGCGAGCGCGCCATGCAACGCCGCAAACTCGTCAGCCAGATCAACGTGGTGCCGTTCATCGACGTGATGCTGGTGCTGCTCATCGTGTTCATGATTGCCACGCCGGCGCTACGCACGGGTGAAATTGAATTGCCGAGCGTCGGTCAAACGCTGACCGCGACTCAGAACGATCCAATTGAGGTGACGGTCAAGGCCGACGGTGCGTTGAGCCTACGCGACGGTAACGTCACGTCGCGCGAAAAGATGACGCGCGCAATCGTGGTGAATCGCGTGCTGGAATTGCAGAAGGCGAAAGATCGCCCGGTTGTGATTGCCGCTGACAAGAACGTGAAATACGACGAGGTCGTCGGGCTCCTCGGTGCGCTGCATGCGCAGGGCGTGAAGCGCGTGGGGCTAGTTGCCAAAGAGGGCGGTTAGTCAGCGTGGAGGCGTCAAAAACCAAGGCGTGGATCGGTGCAATCCTTGTGCATATTGCGCTGGCGGCGGGGCTGATTTTCAGTGTTCGCTGGAAGCAAGTGGAGCATTCACCCGTTGCCGTTGACCTCGTAACTGCGGTTGCGCCGCCCGAGGCAGCGGCCCCGCCTCCACCAACGCCAGCACCCGCTCCGGTGACGCCTCCGCCACCACCACCAAGAGTCGCGCCTCCGCCACCAGCGCCGCCGCCCAAGGCCGTGCCGCCCCCACCGCCTCCACCCGCTGTAAAGCCGCCGCCCGCGCCGAACCCCGCCGACATCGCGCGAGAAAAAGCGCAAAAAGACGTGGATGCGCGCAAGCTTAAAGCGCAGGAGGTCGATAAAGAAAAGGCGAAGCAAGAGAAGCTTCGTGCCGATGCGGAAAAAATTGAAAAGGACGCGCTCAAAAAGCAGAACGACTTGCGCGCGCGCGACCTGAAAGTGGCTCAGGACAAAGCCGCGAAAGAATCAGAAGCCGCTCAGGCTGCGGCAGACAAACTCGCACGCGAAGCCGCAGACAAGCTGGCGGCGAAACAGGCTGCTGATCGCGCCGAAGCGGCGGAGAAGGCCGCGCGTGACGCCGCGACGGCCCGTGCGCGCGCGAAGGCCGAGGGCGATTACGTGGCAAAGATTCGCTCAAAAGTGCGCGGCAACATCATCGCCGAGGTAAGCGGCAATCCCGAGGCGGTGTTTTCGGTCGTGCAATTGCCGACGGGCGAAGTCCTCACCGCAACGCTCACCAAATCAAGCGGCAACCCCGCCTATGATCAGGCTGTCGAGCGCGCGATTCTTAAGTCATCACCCCTACCAAAACCCGATCAGGCCGATGTGTTTCAACGTCAACTCACCCTCAAGTTCAGGCCGCAGGAGTAGCCACGCTGGCGAGGCAGGGCGAATCGCGCTATCGTTCGCCGGATGCAAATATGTTGGCAAAAAAATAGTGCTGCAACCTCAGGGAGCAAAACCATGGCAGACGCATCAAACACCGAAGAAGCGACCCCCGCGCAACGCTTCACCTCGTTCGCTGATTTCTATCCGTTTTATCTCGGCGAACATCGAAACGCGACCTGTCGCGTCTTGCATTTCTGCGGCACGTCAATTGCGCTCACATTGACGCTGTATGCGCTGTGGACGGGCGTCTACGCCTTGATCGCGCTAGCGGTCGTTCAGGGTTACGTTTGGGCTTGGGTCGGCCATTTTGGGTTCGAAAAGAACAAGCCAGCAAGCTTCAAGCAACCAATGTATTCGTTCATGGGCGACTGGGTGATGTGGTTTCAATTGCTTACCAAGAAGCTCAAATTTTCTGACCAAATTTGAGTGAATGACGACAATCAGCTTTATGCTGAAACGTCCACTGCATCGGGGCTAATCGTGAAAAAGTGCAAATAGCGACTTTAGCCAAAAATAGCGGCTAGCCTTAGAATTAACGTGCTTTTAGAGAAAAGCTGATACAACCGCAATCCACCCTTCCAATGGATCGGCGTCTGCTGGAATGCTGTACTCGTCACTTCCGGTCGTTGTCGGGCGGACACAGGCAATCGCTGCCTGCACCGCGCACAAAACCGCATCCAGACAATCGCCGGAACCGTCGTCAATGCAGAGGTTTTTCAGCGTGGCTGGCACAACCAATTCAAGCGGCGCAACGCTCGCGTGCCCCGATGTAATTGCGCCAAGGATTTCAACGCGTGCCTCGCGCCGGTTAGGACGCGCGCCCTCTTTGCCGTCTTTCTTGTAGCTGGCAGGCGTGATTTTTCGAGCGAGATAGCCTGGGTATGCTTCCAGCGCAATGCGCGAGTCGTCCGATGGTGCGCACGGAAGCACGCACACGCCCGCAGCCAGCAGGCGCGGTGCACCTTCGAAAAACATCAGACCGACGGGCGGATTCACGAGCTTCATCGGGCTCGATGATCCCGCTGCTGCATCGCCGCGCCGTGCGATGTAGCGCGCGCCCATCGGACGAGATTCGCGTACGGCATTCAGTGCATCTTTGAACGCGTCTTTGCCGACCGCCCGAACATGCCTGACCAACTTTGACCAGTCTTGCGGCCAGCCAAGCGTGACAACAAGTTCACGCGGCAAACCGAACGGAAAATCAAAACCACCGACCCATGGGCCAGGCGTTTGTAAAAGCGATTCGAATTCGGCTAACGAGGCGAGGTGATCAATCGCCGTAACTTCGAGTTGATTGCCAGTGAGCGCCGCACGCGCAACCGTGATCGCCTTTCGCGAGCTTGGCGAAGAGGTGAAGTCGACGCCAAGAAGGAAAGAGCGGGTTTGTTGACCTCGGATGGTTAAGCCCAGCTCCATACCGCTTATCTATACTCTGACGAGTGTTTGGATACAACATTGGATGTGGTTGCTTCCGAGGCTAACCATCGATTTAAGCTGCATTGCATACTTTGGCGAATCTGAGGGGTCACATGAAAAAAGTGGTGTTATTGGTCACGGTGCTTTTGGCGCTTGCCGGGGCATTGGTGTACGCGAATTGGGCTTCGTTGAGGCCGCTGTTGGCAGTAAAAATCCCGCCGCCTGCGCCCCCTGCGTTCGAAACGTTGCCAGCAGCGACCCAAGCTAGTCAGCTATTTTGGAGCGGACGTTACACCGTTTTTGAAAAACTCCTTGATACGGCGCTTGCCGATGCACGGCGACCGGATGATATTGAGTGGATGCTGCAAGCCACCTGCGATAAGGCAATCGCGGCCCGTCGCGAAGCCGCGCGTTGGCAGGCTTTAGAGCCTCCGCAGACCGGCCTTTGGTCGGCGCTCTGTCTAGGCAGAGCGTTCCTGCGGCAGGGGTTGCAGGCCCGTGGAACTGAGTTTTCCCTCAACACCAGCGCAGAAAAATTTGACCGCATGCGCTTCGCGTTTGATGATGCATATGCTCGATTCGTGCCGTTTTACAACGACGCGAACTATCGAAGAGCGGTAGTTATTCCAGTGCTCACGCTGCTCCAGTTCGCAGGTGGACAGGGCGGATACAGCGCTCTTGGTAATTACGACTCGATCTATGCGACATCAACTGCCGCTTTTCCGCGCATGTCGTCACTTTACTTGCACCAATTGGAGAACCTGCGTCCGCAGTGGGGTGGGTCAATTGCAAAGATGCAGGCGTTTGCACTTCAGGCTCGCTCGTCGGGCGCGCCGGACTGGGCTGTCAAGCGAATAGCAGCCATTGTTGAAAAGACGGTCGACTACGAACGATGGAAAGGGAATCCACAACGTCCCGCGCAGACGCTTGAGGCCCAAATTGATGGCGATCTCAGTGCTGACGACCTTGAAACATTGGCGCTTGATCTTGACAAGATGGATCGCCCTGAGAGCGCGGCAAGAGCGCGAGACGAAGCAGTAAAGCGTTTCCCGAATGCAACCACTCCGCTGTGGCGGCGCGGACACATACGGGTGACCCGAAACAATCGTCAGGAGTTAAGAGCGGGCTATGACGATTTTGTCGCCGCAGCCAATCGCGGTGACCACTACGCGCTTGATCGAATCGTGACCACGCTGGCGTATGGGGACGCGCCCATAGCCAAGGATTGGAATGCGCTGCGCCTGTGGGCTGAATACGGGGCAAACATCGGGCACGCGCTGAGCGAGCACGTACTCGGATCGCTCTACCTGCAAGGATCAGCGGGAGCGTCGTCTGATCCAGCCAAAGCCATCGAACTATATCGTGCGTCGGCCCGACACGGGCACAGCAATGCGCAACACGATCTCGGCACCTTGCTGCTGAGCGCTGCTGCGAGCGATGCCCAAAAACAGGAGGCTATTGGCTGGTTGCAGGCGGCAGCGCAGCAAGGGCATAGATTTGCCAAGGAAAAGCTTAGCGCAATGAACTTGCCGATTCAAAGTCCGTAGTGCATAAATCGCATCCTACAACGCATCAATTTCTGCCGCCTCAAACCCCGCCGCCAGCCTTGCTTCACGGTTGAATGGCCCCCTGAGCTTTGGCGCGCGATAAAGCTCTGCAAGCTGCGCATACGTCGCAATCGGATCAAGCCCGCGTTCATCGCAGACATGGCGATACCAGCGATTGCCCACCGCGACATGACCAATTTCATCGCGCAAAATAATGTCGAGAATCGCGGCACCCTCATGATCGCCGACCGCAGCGAGTTTGCTGCGAATTGCGGGTGATGCATCAAGCCCTCGCGCTTCCAGCGTGCGCGGTACCAGTGCAAGTCGGGCTAGCAAATCGCCTTTGGTCTTCTCAGCCATTTCCCACAAACCGTTGTGGGCCTGGAAATCACCGTACTGATGACCGTGCTTCGACAAATGCTCGCGCAGCAGCATGAAGTGATGAGCCTCCTCGCGCGCGACGTTGGCCCATTCGCGATAGAACGCATCCGGCAACCCCGGAAATCGCCACACGACATCCAACGCCAGATTGATCGCGTTAAACTCAATATGCGCCAGCGCATGAATCAGCGCCGCGCGGCCTTCGACATTACCAAGCGAGCGCTGCGGGACTTCTTTGGGCGAAACCAGCAATGGGCGATCAGGGCGTCCGGGAATATTGGGCAATTCAGTGAGCGAAGACTCACTGCCGGTTGCCAGCGCTTCAACGTCGATGGTGCGAACGGATGCTGCTTTGCGGTCAATGTCGGCCTCGGAAAGCGCGGTAAGGCAAAGGCTGCGTACGGTGTTCTGATTGAGAGCGTCAGGCGTGTTCATTCCCTCAATTGTTGCCTGTACGCACGTTTGCGGCAGTCACGAGCACGTTTGCTCAGCGAATACGCCCAGTCGTCGATAATTAAGGGTTGTTTCCTTTCGATTGCCGATACTGGCATTTCACGTCCCCGTATGCACATTCACATTCTAGGCATTTGCGGCACCTTCATGGGCGGTGTGGCGGCGCTGGCAGTCGAGGCCGGACACCGCGTCACTGGCTGTGACGCCAATGTCTATCCGCCGATGTCCGATCAGCTCACTGCCCTTGGCATTGAACTGATTGAGGGCTATTCGGCTGATCAACTCAATTTGAAGCCGGACTGCTTTGTCATCGGTAATGTCATCACGCGTGGCAATCCGCTGATTGAG
>JAYVPF010000069.1:0-32108 GCA_043757535.1 Burkholderiales bacterium | reverse complement strand
ATGAAGATAGCGCCCAAAACCCTCTCATGTGCTTCAAATGATGTGAAAACCAATAAAAACACGGCATTCACAAAAAACTTCGCGGCGGAAATTCAGCCTGCGGTAGAGGGGACGAGGACTTTCCGGTCAAGCCCTAATTAGGTATGCAAATGAGCCGTCCACAGGGGCGTGTTGCTTACGAGCCCAGCTCGCTCGCGGCAACGTCGCCACGCGAGTCCCCCAACACTGGTTTTCGCAGCGCGGCAGTCCATGAGGGCGGTGCTGCAACGGACACGAAAGGACGTATTCGTGCGGAGAGCTTTGCCGATCACTACAGTCAGGCGCGACAGTTCTTTGTCAGCCAACCCACTTACGAGCAAGCGCACATCGCGTCTGTCCTGGTGTTTGAGCTATCGAAGGTGCAGCACCTGCATGTGAAGGTCGCGATGGTGGGACATTTGCGCCACATTGATGAATCTTTGGCACAGCGCGTGTCCGCTGGTCTGGGGCTCGCGAGCCTTCCGGTAGCGGCAAAAACCGCGCACCCCGTGCAGGATTTCAAACCTTCGCCAGCGCTACAAACCATCGGCAAGATGAAGCCTACGCTCAACGGTCGCACCGTCGGCATTTTGGTGGCGCAGGCATCGACTGCCGCCGTCGTGAAGGCGTTGACTAAAGCCGCGACTGCAGCGGGTGCAGTCGTCAAGATCGTGGCCCCGAAGGTGGGCGGCACGAAGCTCGATGATGGCTCGCTGCTCGCGGCTGACGGTCAGTTGGCGGGCACACCGTCGGTTATTTTCGATGCCGTGGCAATCGTCCTGTCGAAGCAGGGTGCACAGTCGTTGTCGTCCGACTCCGCTGCGATTGACTTCATACGAGACGCGTTCGGTCACCTCAAGGCCATCGCCGTCGACGAAGGCGGCGCGGCGCTTATGAAGGCGGCAGCGGTCACTCCGGACGCGGGTGTCTTTGCCACTAAAGACATGGCGCAGTTCATTACGGCGGCAAAAACCGGCAATGGGAACGCGAGAAGTCGGTGCGAACTCTGGCGTGAACGCGATGACCAATGCGTAGCAACCTGATCGCAACGCATGGTAGCGAGTGGGGTTGGGTGGTAGCGATCAGCTTTTCTGTGAAAGCTCCATCACAATCGGGCTGCTGTCAATTTTTAGCGGTTAGTCGATAGTTCTTATTTACTGTTTCCAGTGCCGGTACAGCGCTGCTTTCATTCAAAAGCTGTATCGATTATGGCTGCGAAATTCTCGATACGAGCCGCGCATTTTGGTGCGCCACCCATCAACCCCAGCTGCGTTTTCAATCGTGTGACCTATCGACCCAGATCAGTGGATAGCGCCGCCAATTGCGGGTCAGCGTCGAATGTCACATCGAGCCGCGCGATGCGTCGAGCGCGCACCAGCGTGACACTGTCAAAGCGCGATTCGCTGCGCGTGGTGTCCAGCTGCAACATGTCAGCCGCCACCGCCAGCTGCACCCCGATCACGAAGGCACCGAGCGCGCCGTCCTCGCCCTGCCGCGCGCTACGCAGCGTGATGTTGGGCGCAGCAGCTTTATATGAATCTAGAATCGCAAGGTCGATTTTGGCGTGATGGTTGCTTCCGCACCGGCGAATATGTCACTCGCGTTACGAGCCTGTTTGTATGCGAATGCTGATGGCAAAGGGCTTACGAATTATGGCGCGCCCGACTGGAGTCGAACCAGTGACCCTTGGCTTCGGAAACCAATACTCTATCCAGCTGAGCTACGGGCGCGTGGCTTCAATTATAGGGGGCGGGCAATCGCCGGACACTGCCTCGCTATAATCATGGGTTGTCTACTGCTGCTCGCCTCGACCAGCAGTCGTCCATCAAAGTCATAGGCAAAGTCACAGGCATGAGCGAAGAACACGGCAATCTGATCAAGACCCCCAAACAACTTATCGTGGTGTGCGCGCTTGCGCTGGTCGTCCCTGTGGCCATCGCCATTCTTGGCGCACAATTGGTCACCGGGCACAAACGCATCGACACGACCGAGGCGAAAAAATCGGTGGAGCAGCGGATCAAACCGGTGGGTGAACTGGTCAAATTCGATGGCGCGCCGCCTGTCGCCGCAGCCGTTACCACCGTCGCGCTCAAAGCAAAGAGCGGCGAAGAGGTTTACAACGGTGCCTGCGTGGCCTGTCATGGCGCAGGAATTGCCGGGGCACCTAAGATCGGCGACAAGGCGTTGTGGGCACCGCGTATTGCACAAGGTGTGAGCACACTGTACGAACACGCCATCCAGGGCTTCAAGACGATGCCGGCCAAAGGCGGACAAATTGCGCTTAGTGATGCCGAGGTCAAGGCGGCGGTCGACTTTCAGGTCGCCAAGTCTAAGTAATGTTGCAACGCTTGCCAATCAACGCGCCTCAGGGCGCGTTTTTTGTTTCTGCCGACGCAGCTTGTGAATCATGAGCACCTATGTCATTGGTGACGTTCAAGGGTGCGATGACGAGCTGGGGGAGCTGCTAACGCTCATGCGCTTTGACGCCACTGTTGATCGGGTTTATTTCGTCGGCGATCTGGTTAATCGCGGCCCGAAATCTGCCGAGGTGTTGCGTCGCGTGAAGGCACTGGCCGATGCGGGTGTGGCCGATTGCGTGCTCGGCAATCATGATTTTTTTCTGATCATGGCGTTTGAGGGTTACTCGAAACTGCATCGCGGCGACACGCTGGATCAGGTTTTGCAGCAGCCCGACGCGAGGGAGCTGGTCGATTGGTTGCGGTTGCGGCCCGCGCTGATCGAGGTCGGAACGAATGTGATCGTGCATGCGGGCTTGTTGCCTGCGTGGACAGTGGCTGATGCGAGCGTTTTGGCGCGCGAGATTGAGCATCAATTACGAGGGCCAAACTATCGAGAATTTTTGCGCACGTTGTTCGGTAACGAGCCGCGGATCTGGCACGACGATTTGACCGGTGTTGCCCGTCATCGCGCTATCGTGAACGCATTTGCGCGGTTGCGCTTTTGCACCGCGTTTTCGGAGATTGAATTTCACGAGAAACGCGAAGCATCGTTTGCGCCGAACGGGTATTCGCCATGGCATACTTTGCCGGGACGGCGATCAAGCAATGCACACGTCATTGCGGGGCACTGGTCGAGCGAAGGGTTGCGTTTATTGCCCACGGTGAGCCTGCTCGATTCGGGCTGTCTCTGGGGCGGCTCGTTGACCGCCAAACGACTCGATGACGGCGCTATGTTTCAGGTCCCGAGTCAGCAGCCGATGTCGCTGACGTCCGATTAATTGGCAGGTTTTCTGGTGGTTTCGCTGGCAGCTTCGCCGGACAAAATAAAGCGGCGTATCGCCGCTTCCGAACGCTGCGCGACGTCGCGCCGATTCAGGCCTGCACAATTAATCGCTTCGATGAAATGCAGCTCCGCTACGACCGGTGCATTAGCGTGAATCGCCTGCAACGATTGCAATAAAGTCATGTCGCCGATGTAGGCGGCGGCGTCTGATCGCGCGTTGTTGTCCCCGCGAAAATAACGAATCGCAACGACCCAAACTTCGCCTTCCGACGCCACTATCGGCTCAAGCAGGGAAGCGTGAAATTTCATCACGTCATGGCCGTTGCTGGTCGTGCCTTCCGGAAAGACGGCCACGGTCTCGCCCGCATCGAGCAGCTCGTGCACGACGCGTTTGAGGCGGTGCGTCTCCTTGCGATCACTGCGGTCGATAAAAATCGTGCCGACGTTAGCCAGCAAACGCCCGGCCAGCGGCCACTGCCGTAGCTCCGCTTTGGCGATGAAGTGACACGCATGCTGCGAATTGAGTGCAAAGATATCAACCCACGAAACATGATTGGCCACCAGCGTCACCGGACGCTCAGCGTCGGTAGGGAAGCCGACTGCACGAACTTCAACGCCCGCAAGATGCAGGGTTTCGCGCGACCAGTTGCGCGTGATCGCGCGCCGCCGAGCGGCATTGGCGCGCGGGAATTCGGTCATCGACATCCACAGCGCCGACAAGAGCTTCACAATCAGGCGGGCAACGCGCCAGCAAAACGACATTAGCACTGGCTCCGTCGCGCAAAGCACCGGACGGTGTCGGGCTTGCCCGATGACCTTAATTCCCGGACTTCACTATCATTCGGACGACCAAGAGGGATTTTGACGCGATCAACGCATCGTTTGACACTTTTGGCCATGCCTTTGCGTCTTATCCCGTACACGATCATATTTTCAGTTTCAGGAGACAGCTTCATGTCACGAATTCTCGCACTCAGCCTTGTCGGCGCCGCTATCGCGCTCGCTGGCTGCGACGCCACTCAACCCAAAGTAGGATCCGATCAGGCCCGAACAGCCGCGACCGGCTCTGCGGGCGGCGCTGCGGCACAAAACGTCAACGCCAAACTCGGTCGTTGTGATCGTCCGGCGGGCACCATCGCGCTGGTTGAGGACAACTCGCTTGACTGGTACCGTGCCTACATGGACAGATATCGACTCGGCTCGACCGCGCCGGTGCTTCGTCTATTGATTCAACAATCCAACTGCTTCATCGTGGTCGAGCGTGGTCGTGCCATGGCCAACATGCAGCAAGAACGCGCATTGCAAAACTCTGGCGAGATGCGTCAGAACTCGAACTTCGGCAAGGGTCAAATGGTTGCCGCCGATTACTCGTTGACCCCTGAAGTGCTGATGAGCGCTCGCGGCACCAGTGGCCTGGGCGGTGCGCTCGGCGGCTTTGGCGGTCGCCTCGGCGTGCTTGGCGCGGTGGCCGGTGGCGTTCAGACGAACGAAGCGGCGGTCATGCTGACGCTGGTGGACAACCGTTCAGGCGTGCAGGTGGCTGCGGCTGAGGGCTCTTCGTCCAATACCGACTTCAATCTCGGTGCCGTTCTGGTGGGCTCGTCGGGTTTCGGTGGTGCCGGTGGCTACACCAGCACGCCACAGGGCAAAGTGGTCACCGCTGCGTTCACCGATTCGTATAACAACATCGTCAACGCCGTGAAAAACTACAGCCCGCAATCGATGGGTGACCGAGGCATGGGCACGGGCGGACGGATGGCGGTCGAAGGCGCATCGCAACAGCAAGGTGCATCGGTGCAAGCGAGTCAGGCTGCGGGCCCGCAAGGTGCCAATGCATACCTGTCGGTGCGTGACGCGCAGGTGAAACTCAATCAGCTGGGCTACAACGTAGGCGCGCCTGACGGTCAACTGGGGAAAAACACCGTTGCCCAGCTGCGCTCGTTCCAGCGTGATCGCCGCGTGACCATCAGCGGTCAGCTTGATCAAAGCACGATGAACGAATTGGCGAAATAAGCTTTCAAGCTAGCCACCGGATCGAGGCCCGCTTCGTGCGGGTCTTTTTTATTTTTCGCGCTCACTTTCATGGCGATTGCGTCACAATAAGTGATCGCAATTCAGAGCGAACCGTGAAATGAATCAGAGCGCAGAATGGCGACCGGTGTCGGCATCGACGCCGTTCAAGCAGAGCGGCACGCACCGCATTCCAAATCAGATCTATAGTGACGCCGCGCTGTACCAGCGTGAGATGGAGGCGTTCTTCTACCAAGGCCATTGGTGCTACGTTGCGCTTGAGTGCGAAATCCCGAATGCGGGTGATTACAAAGCGACGATGATCGGCGAGCGGCCCGTGATTGTGGTGCGTGATCGCGACGGAAGTGTGAATGTTCTGGAGAATCGTTGCGCGCACAAAGGTGCGAAGT
This sequence comes from Burkholderiales bacterium, assembly GCA_043757535.1. Taxonomy (GTDB): domain Bacteria; phylum Pseudomonadota; class Gammaproteobacteria; order Burkholderiales; family Casimicrobiaceae; genus Casimicrobium. Next base: position 26,427 of record JAYVPF010000069.1, on the reverse strand, counting down.
TTTGCCAGAAAGAGTTCGGCAACGCGAAAGTGTTCGTCTGCCCGTATCACCAGTGGGGCTACCGGTTAAACGGTGATCTGGCGGGCGTTCCGATGAAAAACGGCGTCGGAGGTCTGGGCGGCTTGGATGCTGACTTCAAGCTGGAAGAACACGGCCTCACCAAGCTCAAAGTTCATGTTCACAATGGCATTGTTTTCGCGAGTTTCGATGCCGGTGTCGAGCCGTTCGAAACGTTTGTCAGCGCAGAATTGATGCCGTTTTTCAACCGCACGTTTGACGGTCGAAAACTGACGCTCTTGGGCTACAACCGGCAGCGCATTCGCGGCAACTGGAAGCTGATGCAGGAGAACATCAAGGATCCGTATCACCCCGGTTTGCTGCATGTATTTTTCGTCACATTTGGCTTGTGGCGCGCCGATCAAAAGAGCGAGCTGCGCATTGATCCACGTGGTCGTCATGCGCAGATGATTTCAACGCGTAATTCAGGCGGCGAGAACGCGGAAGTGACTAAAGGCGTGACCAGTTTCAAGCAGGCGTTGCAGCTCGAAGACGCGCGCCTGATGGACGTGGTGGAGGAGCCGTGGTGGGGCGGGCCGACGGCGGTCATGCAGACGATTTTCCCGAGCCTGATTATTCAGCAGCAGGTGAATTCGCTGTCTACCCGGCAGATCATCCCGCAAGCACCCGATGCGTTTGATTTCGTGTGGACGCACTTCGGCTTCGCTGACGACACGCCCGAGATGACCGAGCGACGATTGAAGCAGGCGAATCTGTTCGGCCCGGCGGGTCTGGTGTCGCTTGATGATGGTGAAGTCATCGAGTATTGCCAGCAGGCGACGAGCGCTTATCCCGAGGGTGAATGTGTAGTGGAACTGGGTGGAAAGGACGACGGAAAAGCGACGTCGCACATGGTCACCGAGACGCTGATTCGCGGCATGTATCGCTATTACCGTGAGGCGCTAGGACTATGAATTTGCTGGATATGATTGAGTTAAACGCACGCTACGGTGACGCGCTGGATCGCTTTGATCTTCCGGCATGGAAAGCCCTGTTCACGCCGAACGCCGTGTACCGCGCACAAGCCCGTGAGAACTTTGATCGTGGCCTTCCACTCGCCGCGATTTATCTCGACGGCCACGGCATGATGGCCGACCGCATCATGACCATTGAGAAGACGCTTGTCTTCGCGCCGCGCTTCATTCGGCACCTCATTGGCCTGTCCGCGTTACTCGGTGCGGCGACTGCGCGCACGCCGTTTTGCATCGTGCAAACGGTGACCACGACCTTGCCGGAAATTTTGGCAACTGGCTGTTATCACGACACGCTGGCGGTAACCTCAGGCGGCATTCGTCTGGCCTCTCGAAACGCCGTTTACGACAACGCGCTGATCCCGAATTCGCTGGTTTATCCACTCTGAGTTTGCTGTCACTTGCCGCGTTTTTTTTAGATTTTTTTTGACGATCAGCTTTTCGCTTTCATCACTAATTTACGGGGGCTGCATTCGTAAAAGTGCGAAAGTCGCCTTTTGCCATAAATTGCGCCTAGCCCCTATGCATTATTGCTTTCACGAAAAAGCTGTATCGTACGATCCCCTCGGAAATAGCTGGGGGCGACCACAAATCGTGCCGCATCCCGCACTCCCCGTCGTCGCCTCAGCACAACGCGTCACACGGGTGTCAAAATTCGTCATGTTGCAACGCACGAAATATCTAAAAGACAGGCGGCTCTTCGGATAAATCCCCGTAATTTCGCTTAGGCACGCACCTTGCACAAGTGTCACCAGAACACTGAAATCGAGGGCTACTTATGGGCTTCATGGCAAATTGGTTCGGCGGAAAATCTGTCTCACCGTTCGCGGCGACAGTCGGGTTAATGCCGCAGGCGCATGCGCCTGACTATGACGCAGAGCTGGCGCTGGCGCTTGAAAGCGACCTGCAATTGCAGCGCGCGCTGGCAGCGCTCGGCAGCTTCGAGCCCCCGCACAAAAACGGCCAGCCCGTCATTCGTGACTTCACGACGCGCCCGACGATTGCCCCGTCCGAACTGAGCAAAATCATGCCGCGCGATGGCGAGTGCTCGATGGCTGTGTCCGGACTAGACGGCGTTTTGACCGTCGGCAAAGACATGACCATGACCACCGACCAGCCGATTTATTGCCAGACATTGCGTGTTCTCGGCACCCTAGAGGCCACAGTTCACGCACAAAAAATCATCATCGCTGACGGCGGTCGCGTGATGGGCTCCGTTCGCGTGAACGAAGCGGAAATTCACGGCGAATTCGACGGCTCACTTCAGGTGCGCGGCGCGCTCGCCGCGTTCCCGACCGCAACCCTCATCGGAAAAATTCGCGCAACCGAAATAGGATTGGCCAAACAAGCCAAAGTGAGTCACGCCGACATCAAGCGCGTCGTCCCGAAAGTGCTCGACGGCTTCGACAATAGTCCGATCACGGACGGTCGCTTTGAAGACGGTTATTCGTCAATGTCGATCACCGTGTCGCAGCGCTCGGCGATGCGGACGTAGGGCAAAAATCTTTTCGATAACAAAAGTACCGCGCCTTCGCAGGAGCGGCTCTGCCGCGACCTACCAAGCCTCTTGCCACGTCGCCACAAAGCGCTCACGCAACGCCGCTTCGCTGACGACGTGATTCTGTCCGCCGCGCTCGCTGATCTTGATTGAGCCGAGCAGACTGCCCAGTTTGCACGCCTTCTCCACCGACCAAAGATGTGCGATGCCGTAGAGCAAACCGGCGCGGAAAGCGTCGCCACAACCGGTAGGATCGACGAGCGTTGCTGCAGGCACCACTGGCACATTGATCACTTTTCCGTCTCCGTAAATACGTGAACCCTGCGCCCCCAGAGTAACGATCAACGCCTTCAATCCCGGTGCGAATGATTCAATCGCGCGACCGGTTTTCTGCGCGATCATTTCGCCTTCGTAATCGTTCACCGTCAGGTAATCGGCCATACCGATCAGCTCCGCGATTTCGTCGCCAGAGAACGCAGGCATCGCCTGACCGGGATCGAAGATGAACGGAATTTTTTTCGACGCGAAGCCACGCGCATGGCGGAACATACCGTCGCGACCATCGGGCGCGACGATGCCGAGCGCGATGTCCGCCACAGCCGTCACATCATTCACCTGCGACTGGAACATCGCGCCCGCATGAAAACTCGTGATCTGGTTGTCGTCGAGGTCGGTCGTGATGTGGCAATTCGCCGTGAACGAACCTGGCACCGCGCGCAGCGTGTCAAGCCCGATGCCAAATCCCGCCATGCGCGCGCGATACTCCGCGCCATCGTCACCAATCGCCGCGCAAATCACCGGCGCACCGCCCAGCATCTTGAGCGAGTAAGCGATGTTGCCCGCGCAACCTCCAAACTCTCGCCGCATGTTCTCCACCAGAAACGACACATTGATCTTGTGCGTTGCCCCCGAAACAATGTGGTCAGCAAACTTGCCGGGAAACACACAAATGGTGTCAAAGGCCATTGAGCCACAAATGAGGACGCGGGGTTCAGCGGACATGGTGGCACCTTCGTGCGGACAAAGAGAGCATTGTATTCAGGACACGTCGTTCGACCCAAGCGCCGTAGCTGCGATGAAGTGAAACGGAATCTCGGAATCGTTGTTGCGCCGCCAGCCCTCGATTCCGCTGCGCTGCATCGAGGCTACGGTCGCCTACCGCAGCACATCACGCTTGAAATTGACCCAAATAGATTTTCATAAACTGGTAAGTAGCTCCAGGCGGCACAACAGCGGGAGTCAGCCGGCAACCGATGGCGCAGCGATGTTCCTTACCCGGACTGCCGTGCAAATGCGGAGTACCCATCACGTCCGCACCCCATGCTTTCGAAGCCGCTGCATTGCCGCGATTGGTGCCCGGGCTGGACCATGCGTTGGGCCTGCGCATCGCCTGCATGGGATACGCCAGTGGCCGAAACCCGACGTCGCTGATGGCATTGAGGCAATCCTCCCAGATGCTACCCGTGGCCACAATGCCGTCATGGATGACGTAGCCGGGTAGGTTCGGCAGGGTGGGTAACAAGCTGCCCCCTACGACAGAAAGCCACGGTTAAAACCGCTGGCGTCATTCTCGGTGAAGCCGGGAATCCAGAAACGTGGCAGTCAGAAGCAAGTCAACACGACGCTTAATGCTGACCATTCTGGATGCCCGCCTGCGGCGAGTATGACGACGAGCCGCGTAGCCGTGTAGGGTGGGCACCCCGTGCCCACCATGGGTCCGTAGCGCAGCCGATTGGTGGGCAGAGGGCGCCCACCCTACTCTGTCATCCACCCCGATCCCGAATTCGGGTGCGTTAAAACGCACCCTACTCCCGCACCCGTTTCGCGAGCGAGCGCACCTGCGCATGCTGCCTGCGGCTCACGGGCAAGCGCTCGGGGCGTCCGCGTAACGTTACGATCCACTGCGCCTCCCCGTCGGCATCGGCATCGCGCTCAAACGTTTCGATGAGATCAGCGCGGGCGAGGCAATTGCGGTGTATACGCAGGAATCTGCCGCCAAATTCTTCATCAATTCGCGTCAGGGAATCTTCCAGCAAATGCTCCTTTTCAGCGGTCACGACGGTGATGTACTTTTGTTCCGCGCGGAAAAAAATAACGTCGTCGCTGGGTAGTAGTAGCAACCTGCCACGCTCGCTAATACTCAGGTAGCGTCGCGCACCACGCGGCAGCCCTTCAAGCTGCGTCTCAGTTAGTGGCACCACACGTTGCAGCGCGGCCAGCAAGCGTTCACGGCGCACCGGTTTCAAGAGGTAATCGACCGCGTGAACTTCAAACGCAGCAAGCGCGTGTTGCTCGTATGCGGTAATAAAAATCACACTCGGCGCCATGTCCATTTTCAGTAAATGGCGCGCGGCCTCTAACCCGTCCATCTCCGGCATGTTGATGTCGAGCAGGATGACGTCTGCGCCCTGTTGCGCCGCCTGCAGTGCGGCGCGACCGTTGTCGACCTCGGCGACGACGACATGCGGAAACGCCGGTTGCAGCTCGTCGAGCAGGTCGAACAAGCGGCGGCGCGCGGGCGGCTCGTCGTCGGCGATGATGATGCGTTTGCGGCGCGACGGATCAGTCATAGTCGTCATGCTAGTCATACGATGGCTCGGGTGTCGGTGGATTTGCCGACGGATTTACGGTACGGCAAAACGAGTTGCACCTGATATCGGCCATCGCGTGGGCCGCACACCATGCGCGCCTCGGCATCGAAGTGCAGCGCAAGCCGCTCACGAATATTACTCATTGCCATCTTGTTGCCGCCGTGGTGTGCGCCAGCCTGTTCGAGGAAGGGATTTTTTACCGTGATTGTGATCTCGTTTCGCAACCGCGCGACTTCGATGTCGATCACGCCCGGAGCCTGCGTCGGCTCGATGCCGTGATACACCGCGTTCTCGGCAATCGGCTGCAAAACGAGCGGCGGGACCACGGCGTCAAGCGGCATTTTGTCCAACTTCCACACCACGTTAAGGCGATCACCGAGGCGCATTTTTTCGAGATTAAGATATTGCCGGGTAAGGGTGATTTCGTCGGCGAGCGGTTGCAGATCACGGTTCTCGCGCATCAGCACGCGAAACAAATCAGCCATGTCTTCAAGCGCGGTTTCCGCCCGCTTCGGATCCGCACGCAGCACGCCGAGCACGCCGTTGATCGAGTTGAACAGGAAATGGGGTCGGATTCGCGCCTGCAACGCCTGCAATCGTGCTTCTGTGACCGCTGGCGACAACGCGCGACCCAAGGTGTGAAAATAAACCAGAGTCGCCATCAGGCCGAGCAGCGCCAGCGGCACGGCGCGCCATGCTGGAACATCCGTCATGCGTGCGCCCCAAGCGGCCACCACAACGGTCAACCCGACCAGTACAGTGGTCGCCTGCCAATAGGCCAACCGACGCAGCCACGGAGTCAATAGCGCCCACGCCGCGCCCATCAATGCCGCCACCGGCAAGCCACCCGCCAGCACCACCGCGATGTTGATGATCAGCTCATACGGCTGCGCAGTGATCGCGAGCGCATAGGCAAGCACCATCGCCATGTAGAGGATCAGCGCACGCGCGAGGATGCCGACGTTCCTCAGGTCGGGAAACACCGCCTCCCGCGCGTCGCGCTCCTTGCGGGCTAAAATTTGGGTCTTCATGGTGTGAATGTAATCGTCCTCAGCGACTGACTCGCGCCTGCTCCGGGCTTGTGACTAATGAGCCTATTCCAGACTTTCCGAACATGCAAGCCAAGCCATCTGCCGCATCTGCCCCTTCCTCCGTTTCAGCTTCCTCCGGTTGGTCCGGTCGCTTTGACGAGCCCGTTGCCGAAATCGTCAAGCGCTACACGGCGTCTATCCCATTTGATTATCGTCTCGCGGAGTTCGACATCGCGGGTTCGCTTGCGCATGCGCGCATGCTGGCTGCGGTAGGCGTGATTTCGGCGCAAGATCTGGCCGACATTGAGCGCGGCATGGCGACGATCAAGGACGAGATCGCGGCAGGAAAATTTGAATGGTCGCTCGATCTGGAGGACGTTCACTTCAACGTTGAAATGCGCTTGACCAAACTCGTCGGCGATGCCGGAAAGCGCCTGCACACGGGCCGCTCGCGCAACGATCAGGTGGCGACCGACGTGCGCCTTTACACGCGCGCTGCCTGCGATCAGATTGCGCACCTGCTGGTGAAATTGCAGCTCGCATTTGTCGCGCTTGCCGAGCAGCACACGGACACGATCCTGCCGGGCTTTACGCATCTGCAGGTAGCGATGCCGGTCACGCTGGGTCATCATTTGATGGCCTACGTCGAAATGTTTGCGCGCGACCATGAGCGGATTCTCGATTGCCGCAAGCGCGTAAACCGCTCGCCACTGGGAGCGGCGGCGCTCGCGGGTACGACGTTCCCGATTGATCGCGAAATGACGGCGAAAGCACTGGGCTTTGATGCGGTGTGCCGCAATTCGCTGGACGCAGTGAGTGATCGTGATTTTGCGATTGAATTTCTGAATGCGTGCACCATCACGATGATGCATTTGTCGCGCATCAGCGAAGAGCTGATTTTGTGGATGAGCCCGCGCTTTGGTTTCATCGATATCGCGGATCGTTTCTGCACGGGCAGCTCGATCATGCCGCAGAAGAAAAACCCGGATGTGGCGGAGCTGGTGCGCGGAAAGATGGCTCGTGTTCAAGGTCATCTTGTGGCGCTAACGACCCTCATGAAGGGCCAGCCGTTGACCTATAACAAGGACAATCAGGAAGACAAAGAGCCGCTATTCGATACGGTGGAAACGATCACGCAAACGCTGATCATTTACGCCGACATGATCGGTGGCATTCGCGTGAAAGCGGATCGCATGCGTGCGGCGGCGAGCGAGGGTTTTGCCACGGCGACGGACCTCGCGGATTACCTCGTGCGCAAAGGCGTGCCGTTCCGTGATTCCCATGACTGCGTAGCGCGCGCGGTGAAGGCTGCCGAGGTGAAAGGTGTTGATCTCGCGGATTTGTCGCTCGCAGAATTGCAGGCGTTCTCATCAGTGATTACCGATGATGTATTCGCCTCGCTCACGCTCGAGGGCTCGGTCGCAGCGCGCAAGCATGTGGGCGGCACAGCGCCCGAGCGTGTGCGCGAAGAAATCAAACTAGCGAAGGCGCGGTTAGCTTGAACGCCGAAACTCTGGGCCTCATGGCAGGCACACTCACCACTGCGTCATTCATCCCGCAAGTCTTGAAAATTTGGCAAACCCGTTCAGCGCGCGACTTGTCGTGGGGCATGGTCGCGGTGTTCACAGTGGGCACATTTTTGTGGTTGCTATATGGCTTCAAAGTTCAATCGGTTTCGATCATGACCGCGAACGGAATTACGTTCGGGCTCTCGCTGGCGATCTGCATCATGAAACTTTTGTTCGATAAAACGGCAACGGGAATGACACGATGAAATTAGCGTTTCTTGGCCTCGGCGTCATGGGATATCCGATGGCGGGGCATTTGCAAAAAGGCGGGCACAGCGTCACCGTTTACAACCGTAACGCCGAGAAATCAGCGCTTTGGGTTGCCAGCTACGGCGGTGCGTCGGCTGCGACCCCGCGCGAAGCCGCGCAGGGCGCAGACATCGTGATGATGTGCGTCGGCAACGACAACGACGTCCGCTCAGTGATCTACGGTGCAGACGGCGCACTCGCAGGTTTAGGTGCCGACGCAGTGCTCGTCGATCACACCACGGCGTCAGCCGACGTTGCGCGCGAGGTCGATACAGAAGCTAAAAGACTGGGCAAACACTTCATCGACGCACCCGTTTCAGGCGGCCAAGCTGGCGCTGAAAACGGCAAGCTCACCATCATGTGTGGCGGCGATCAGGCAGCGTTTGAGAAGGTGAAAGACGTGCTCGCGCTATACGCCAAAGCCGTGACACTGATGGGCCCGAGCGGCGCAGGTCAGCTCACCAAAATGGTCAACCAGATATGTATCGCGGGTCTCGTGCAGGGCTTGGCCGAGGGTCTCGCCTTCGCCAAGAAAGCAGGCATCGACGCCAAACTCGTGCTGGACGTCATCAGCAAAGGCGCAGCCCAAAGCTGGCAAATGGAAAATCGCGGCACGACGATGGTCGACGGCAAGTTCGACTTTGGCTTTGCGGTCGACTGGATGCGGAAGGATTTGGGGATATGCCTCGATGAAGCCAAACGCAATGGCGCACGGCTTCCGGTTACAGCACTTGTTGACCAGTTCTACGCCGACGTTCAGCAGCTGGGCGGCGCACGGCTCGATACTTCGAGTTTAATCAAGCGGCTGGCCTAGTCGCTTAGCTTCTAGCGTAAACTTGTGCCATCAATTGATGGCACAAAAATTCGTCAGGAGTGTTCGATGCAATCCTTCGCCGTTCGCGACCTACGCGAGCACACAGGTGAACTGGTTCGCAATGCCGAGAGTGGCGAGTATTCCGTCGTGTCGAAGCACGGCAAGCCGCTCTTTGTTGCGTTGCCGTTTGACGATCGATTGTTGCGCGCGGGCGTCACGGTGGCGCTGGCCGACAAGTTGGTGGGAAGCGGTGAGTTATCGGTTGCAGCGGGCGCAAAGCTTGCAAACATGCCCTACGCGAGCTATCTGCGCCACTTGGGCGAGATCGGCTTCAGCATGTTGGACGCGTCGGACTTGAGCGCGGAATTAAACGCACTCGCAGCGTGTGCCCCGACACCTAAAGGTCGATGAAGCCAACGCTCTTGGTGGCCGACGCCGGGCCGCTGATCGCATTGGCAGTGGCAGGTGTACTCCCGCAAACGATCAGCCTCTACAAAACGCTCTGGGTGCCTCAGGCCGTCGTTGACGAATGCACTGCGACGCCAAACGCGTCAGGCGCCGCAGCTATCAGCACCGCACTAAGTGGCAAGCGTCCGGGCCTCACCGTGATTGCAGAAAGCGAAATAGCACCGTTTGATCCCGCTTATGCGCAGGGCTTGGGTTCCGGTGAGGTCGCGGTGCTGGCCTATGCGCAGCGACACGGTCACGTTGCACTCATCGACGACCGCCGCGCCCGAGCCATCGCAGAGCGGCTAAACATTGTGACCGTCGGAAGCGGAGCTGTGCTGCTTGCACTGAAAGCAAACGGTCGTATTGGCAGCATCAGGCCCGCCCTTGATGCGTGGCAAACGCATGGGTATTTCGTGGCTCCGGCAATTGTTGACGAACTGTTGCAGCGAGCGGGTGAGCCGTAGGGAGGGCACCCCGTGCCCACCATCACCGTGACGAATCGAAAATGATTGATGTGCCAGCGATTGGTGGGCACGGGGTGCCCACCCTACCCTACTGCCTTGTGGCATGGCCGCGTAGAACGCAGCGAGCTGCGTCATGATGCTATGTTGGGAAATCATCTCCGATCCTCATCAATGACGGAAACAGGCAAAGGTCTGATTCATGCCGTATCGAGGCCCGGAATGCACAACCCCGGTTATATTTCTGATGGGGTAACCAGAACAATCTGAGCGTTATTGCGTTCTAAAGCGCCGCTATCGTCGCAAAACCAAGGTCAAAATATGGGTTTAGCAACAAGTAAGGCGACACACCGACCCAACGGCGGCGCGCGATGACCAGCGTCGTCCGAACGCTTGAAATTCCAGCGTCCAGTTTCGACGATGATGCCTGGGATGACCTCCTCAACTTCATTGAAGAGAAGCGGGTGGTGCCGATCATTGGGCCTGAGCTTTTAAAGGTTGACACCGATACTGGCCCGCGCCTCTTCTACGACTGGCTGGCCGACAAACTCGCCGAGAAGCTCGGAGTTGATACCGCGCTTCTGCCACAGCCGTACACGTTGAATGACGTTGTCTGCTGGTTTCTCTCGGCACGCGGTCGTCGCGAGGACACCTACACCCGCATCCGCAGCATCCTGCGCGACGTCACCTTTGAACCGCCCAAGGCGCTGAGGCAACTTGCCGAAATCACCGATTTCGATCTGTTTGTCACCACAACCTTCGATTCCTTCATCGAACAGGCGATTAACCACCAGCGCTTTGGCGGCGCGCAATCGACTGAGGTTATCGCCTACACACCCAATCGCATCACCGATTTGCCCAGCGAACGCGAGGCGTTTCAGCGCCCTGTCGTGTACCACCTGCTTGGCAAATGCTCCGCGTCGCCGACCTACGTCGTCTCCGATGAGGACATGCTCGAATTTGTGTGCGCGCTGCAGCGCGAACACCTCACGCCCGAGAAGCTGTTCTACGAGCTTGAGCACAGTCACATTCTGTTGATCGGAAGCAATTTCTCTAACTGGCTGGCGCGACTCTTTTTGCGCATGGCCAAGCGACGGCGCTTGTCCGACCCGCGCGATGTCGGCGAAGTGTTGGCCGACGATCACAGCGGCAGCGATGAGCGCTTGATGTCATTTTTGCAGCAGGTCAGCGTGCGAACCCGGGTTTATAGCGGTGCCGAGCACTTTGTCGACGAGATGCACCGGCGCTGGATGGCGCGCAGAAAGCCCGCTGAGGTGATCGCCTTGAATGCGCCGCAGCGCTTTATGCCGCCCGAGCGCGAGATGCCAGACAACGCGGTGTTTATCAGCTACGCCCGTGAAGATCTGGCGGCCGTGCAAAAGCTTAAAGCGGCGTTTGATGCGGCGGGTGTCAAGACCTGGTTTGACATGGAGCGCCTTGAAGGTGGCGACGATTTTGATCGCAAGATTCAAAAGAATATTGCCCGCTGCGCGTTTTTTATTCCAGTGATTTCCAGCGCAACAGAGCGCAGGCTCGAGGCTTATTTCCGCCGTGAATGGAGCTATGCGCTGGATCGGACGCGCAATATGGCAGATGAAGCGATCTTTATTCTGCCGGTGACTGTTGACGCCATCGATGAGCGCAACGCCAAAGTGCCCGACAAGTTTAAATCGGTTCACATCTCATCGTTGCCTGGCGGTGAGCCGACGCCGCAATTTGTCGCTCGCGTTAAATCGCTGGTGGCTGGAGGCGGCGTATGAACGCCGACACGCAAAAGATTGACCAGAGTGTGCAGGACGGGGGCAATGTCGACAACCAGCACCCCTGGATCGGGCTGGAATCGTTCACCGAAGCCACGCGCAGCTATTTTTACGGGCGCGAAGACGAAGTCAGCGAACTAAGCCGTCGCGTGCAGCGCAAGCTGCTCACCGTTTTGTTTGGGCAATCGGGTCTCGGCAAGACCTCGATCCTGCGCGCCGGCATCGTGCCGCGCTTGCGCCCCGAAGGCTATTGCCCGGTCTACGTGCGCGTTGATTACTCGCCGGAAGCGCCTTCACCGAGCGAACAAATCAAAAAGGCCATTCATGAGTCCTCCTCAGCCATCGGCCAGTGGACGCAGCCGGATGCGGCGAGCGCGGGCGAATCGTTATGGGAGTTTTTGCATCATCGCGACGACGTCCTGCTCGATAGCGCAGGAAAAACGGTCGTGCCGCTCTTGATTTTTGACCAGTTCGAAGAGATTTTCACGCTCGCCCAGGCCGACGATGCGGGCCGCAAGCGCGCCGCCACATTCATCGAAGACCTGGCTGATCTCGTTGAAAATCGTCCGCCGAAAGCGCTCGAAGCGCGGCTGGAAGACGACGACACGATCACCGATCGTTTCGATTTCAATCGCGAGGATTACCGCATCCTCATCGCGCTGCGCGAAGATTATTTGGCGCAGCTGGAAAGCGTGAAAGGCGTGATGCCCTCGATCACGCAAAACCGCATGCGCCTCGCCCGCATGACCGGACAGCAGGCGCTGGCCGCCGTCATGAAACCCGGCGGCAATCTGGTCACCCAGGAAATTGCCGAGGCGATTGTGCGCTTCGTCGCGGGCGGTTCCGAATTGCCGAATGCCGAGGTTGAGCCATCGCTATTGAGCCTTATTTGCCGCGAGCTGAACAATGCGCGCATTGCGCAGGGCAAGAGTGAAATCTCAGCGGACTTGCTGGCCGGTTCACATGACACGATTTTGAGTGAATTTTATGAGCGTGCGTTGGCCGACCAGCCGCTGGCCGTTCGCAAAGTCATCGAGGATGAACTGCTCACCGATTCCGGCTATCGTGAGAATTTGGCCGTGGAGCGTTTGCAAAAGGCATTCGCCGCCGTCGGCGTGTCACCCGAAGCCATACCGAAACTGGTGAATCGGCGGCTGTTGAGGGTTGAAGAACGCCTTGATGTGCGGCGTGTCGAGCTCACCCACGATGTGCTGTGTAGTGTTGTCAAGGCCAGCCGGGCGCATCGTAAGGAGCGCGAAGCGCGCGATGAGGTCGAGAAAAATCTCGCCGTCCAGCAAGAGCACCAGCGAACCACCCGCAAAGCGCTGATTCGCGCAAGGCAGATAGCGGTCGGCTGCGCCGCGCTGTCGCTGGTGGCAGTGGGTAGTGGGATCTACGCCGTCTACAGCGCGAAGCAAGCGACCAGCGCCGAAGCCGAAGCGGTGAAAACCCGCGCTAGTTCTGAGACCTCACGCGCAGAATCTGAAAAGTTGCTCGTTTATATCCTCGATGATTTTTACGAAGAAATGTCGCCGATCGGGCGCCTGGATGTGGTCGGCGGCCTCGCGCAAAAAGCGGTGGATTACTACGCCAGGTTGCCGGCCGAAGCCCGCACGCCGGAGACGCTACGTAACAGTGCTCTAGCCCAGGCGCGCTATGCACAAGTCCTCTCGCAACTCTCTCGTCCGGATGAGGCCACGGCGTTGTTAGCCACTGCGGCAAAGACTGTAAACGACATGCGCGCTGCGGGCGACAATAGTGACGACACTTTGATCGCACTCGCGCGCGTCAGCGCCGTTCGCACCGAGACTTTATCCATCCGCGATGACTTATTGGGCGCGATCCAATTGGCTGAAGATGCGCTTGCCGCGCTGGCCCCGGTGCTTACGAAACCCGACCCTTCCAGAATTGCGCGCAGGACGGAGGCAGAGGTGCGCGACAGAATTGCGTCGGCGCAACGGAGCAGCGGAAATTTTGCTGCTGCGATAGACAATCAGCGCCTGTCGCGCAAAATCGCTGTGGATTTGGGTGCGCTCGATCTCACCGATCTGGTTGCCACGGCGGGTTACGTGTCGGGCGGTTGGCTTTTGGGCGACTTGCTCATCCGCACTGGCAAAGCGGATGAGGGCGATCCTATCTTGCAGGAAACGATCAAGCTGTCTGATCAGTTGCTGGAAAAGCGGCCCGGCCACCGCGTCGCGCTGCGAACGAAATCCTTGGCGTACAACGGGCTCTTCCAGAGCGACGACCAACGCCTTCGCTTTGAGCGCGCGCTACGCTACGCACGCGAATCGCAGCGCTTCAGTGAGCAGCTCCTTGCGCTTGACCCCGGCAATTCCCGTTCTCAAAATATCCTGCGCATCTCCAGACAGGCGGCCTCGTTTTACCTGTTCCATCTTGGGCGAATTGATGAGGCGATGAGCGTCGCTCAATCGATGATAAACGTCGCCCCGGCTGAGCGCTTCGATGCCCACCACATGCGTAATTTGATCTATATGCAAGGCTCGGTGGCCGGCTTGGCAGCCCAAATGGGACGCTTCGAGGCGGCAGAGACTGAACTCAAGAGGGAGGACGACTATGTCAAGACCCTTCTCTCGGCAAGCAATGTAGAGAGCGCGCGATCAGACGCAATCGGCATGGCGGCGTTTTGGCGTGCCAGTGTTGACATTGAACGCGGCAAGCCCGATCAGGTCGAGCCAACGTTGAGCCAACATATCAACGCACGACTTGCGAGCCTTGCTTTGTCCGACGCGAAAGACAGTACCGGTCGTGACGAGTTTTTGCCCGAATGGAACGACACCGTGGCGCGGGCGATGCTGATGAAAGGCGACTACGCGGGCGCCGCTAACTATGCGCGCAAGGCGCTGGATTTCATACTGAAGGATAAAAGCAATTCGCTATTACCGCAGCTCCAAATCAACAACATGCGCGCCCGACTGGCCATGGCATTGGCGCGACATGGCAAGCCGAGCGAGGCTATTAACGAGCTGAAGCCGGTGCTCGCTTTTCACGCGTTGCCAGCGGTGCGAGGCAGCGATGTCCAAACCGTGAAAGGCGACTATGCACATGCCCTGCTAGCTGCCGCATTGGCTAATCCTGCCGAGAAGCAAACGCGCTTGGCGGAAGCGCTGAGAAATTTCGACGCCATGCCTGCCCAGATGAAAGCGCTCACAAATTACGTGAGACTTCGTGAGGAAATTGTGCGTGAACAGGGGAAAAATGAGAACGCACAGAGACAAAAATCATCGCGATAGTACCGATTTAGCGATAGCAGCTTTTGGCTGCAACAACCATTTAACAAGGGCTAAACGCTATTTTCGGCATTTATCGACTTTTGCATAAATCGAGCCTTAGCCCCTATGCAATAGAGGTTTCGTATAAAAGCTAATCGCGGTCGCTATACTTGTATAGCAACATCTAACAGGAAGCACCCATGCTCGCGATCCGACTGCCTGACGCTATTGAGCAACGTCTCAACGACCTCGCTATCGAGAGCGGTCGCACCAAGACGGCACTCGCCCGCGAGGCGATTGCGGAATACATCGACGACCTGGAGGACTACTACCTGGCCGAGGCGCGCGCCCGCAAAAACCGCAAAACTATTCCACTCGCCGAGGTGGAGACAAAGCTTGGCCTTTGAAATCGAGTTTGATCCGGATGCGATCAAGGATTTGAAGCGCCTCGATAAGGCCGTGCAACAGCGCTTGATTGGCTTTCTTAAAGAGCGCGTTGCCCCGCTCGAAAACCCCCGGCAGCTCGGCGAAGCGCTCACCGGCGCAACGCTTCGCAACTACTGGAAATATCGGGTAGCTGATTGGCGCATCGTCTGCGATATTCAGGAAAAGCGGATCGTCGTGCGCGTGCTACGGGTAGGCAATCGTCGCGATGTGTATCGCTAACGCTGCAAACAAAGCCGCAAACCCAGACTTATGACCCAAGCCATCTTTCTCTCCTACGCGTCCCAAGACGCTGATGCCGCGCGTCGCATCTGTGACGCCTTGCGCGGAGCTGGGCTAGAAGTCTGGTTCGATCAAAGCGAACTACGCGGTGGCGACGCGTGGGATGCGTCGATCAGGAAGCAGATTAAGGAGTGCTCATTGTTCGTGCCGATCATTTCCACGAGCACCAATGCGCGAAGTGAGGGGTACTTCCGTCTCGAATGGAAGCTGGCGGTGGATCGTTCACACCAGATGTCCGATGAGCGTCCGTTCTTGCTGCCTGTAGTCATCGACGACGTGGCGGAACCTTCCGCAAGCGTGCCTGACCGGTTTCGAGAGCGGCAGTGGTCGCGACTGAAAGGCGAACATGCAATCGCTGAATTTGCTTTGCGCGTGAAGGCCATGTTCTCCGCTGACGTCGCAACGCCCTCGGTGCCCCCGCCGGTGCAAAATACGTCTCGTATCGAACCCGCTTCAATCGGCAGCCCCTCCGTGGCAGTGCTCGCGTTTGCCAACCGCAGCAGCAACGTCGAAGACGAATATTTCTCCGATGGCCTCGCCGATGAACTCCTGAACGTTTTGGCGAAGATTCGCGGGCTGCGCGTGGCGGCCAGGACATCAGCCTTTTCGTTCAGGGGTAAGTCTGCAACCATCGCCGAGATCGGTCGAGCACTGAATGTCGAGACGGTTCTCGAAGGCAGCGTCCGCAAATCGGGTAACCGGGCGCGCATCTCGGTGCAATTGGTCAACGTCGCCGACGGTTATCACTTGTGGTCGGAGACGTATGACCGACTGCTAGACGACATCTTTGCGGTACAGGACGACATTGCGCAATCGGTGGTGACCCAGCTACGCGCGACGTTAATGGGCGAGAAGACCAGCAACACTTTGCCGGTTGACGTCGTCGCGGCGGTCGCCCGTGCGGCGAAAGGACGCAGCGACAATGTTGCGGCGCAGCGGCTGTATATGCAGGGCCGCTATTTGCTCAACCGCAAATCAGCCGACGATCTCATACGCAGTATTACGTACTTTCAGGAAGCGGTTGCGCTCGACCCTGGTTTTGGTCTGGCCTGGGCATCGCTGGCGGAGGTACATCATTACACTGGCTGCAAGGGACTGGCGCCTGTCCACGAGGCCAACGCCCGCGCCCTCGCCGCCGCAGACAAGGCGCGCACGCTGGCGCCCGATCTGGTTGAAACGCATTTGTCGCGAGCTGGCATCCAGCTGAAATACCAATTCGACTGGGATGGCGCACAGGCTTCGCTGAGGCGCGCGCTCGAACTGGAACCAGAAAACGCCGAAGTGTTAGCAAGGGCTACACAAATGGAGCACTTGCTGGGCAATCTGGCTGATTCGATTGTGCTCGGGCGCCATGCCGTCGAGCGCGACCCACTGAATACGACCAGCCGTCGGATGCTGGCAACGACACTCTTCGACGATGGTGATGCCGAAGGCGCAGTGCGACTGCTGCAGGAATCGCTAGCACTATCCCCAGACCTGATCACCGTGCACGGCACCCTTGCGATGGTCCTGGGCGTGCAGGGCCACCATAACGAAGCACTGGCCGAGGCGCTACGCGAGAAAAGCGAATGGGTGCGGCTGACGGCAACATCGCTAATCAAGTGGTTGATGAACGAGCCTGCTGAAAGCAATCGCCTGCTCGCGCAACTGGAAGCGGCACACGGGCACGAATCAGCCGTGCAGATCGCTTTTCTGCATGCCATGCGCGGCTCGGCAGACAAGGCGTTCGTTTGGCTTGACCGCGCATTCGCGCAGCGTGACGCCGGAGTGGTTGACATCAAACCCTTGCGCTTCTTCGAGCCCATACGTAACGATCCGCGCTGGGCGCATTTTCTGCGGAAGACGGGGCACCCCGGGTAGTCCACGATGTCCCAAGCCGTCTTTCTCTCCTACGCCTCACAAGACGCTGATACCGAGCAACGCGTACGTGAAGCTCTGCGCTCGTTCGAACTAAAAGGCTAATTTGAATACAGTGATCTGCGAGGCGGCGATGCGTGGAATGCCTCGATGCGCAAACAGAGTGAGGCGTACGCTGTGCTCGCGATCCTCATGCACCAAAGCGTACATTCCGCCTGACACGCGCTGGGCTTCCAAGTCGGCATCCCCAAACACGAATTTTTTAGAGATGCCTCGAATTCAGGGTCTAAAACGATGAGTCAGGACACCACGGGCGGGAGCGCGCAAAGCGCAAACATCAAGCCGTGTCTGTCGCTCACCGTCTGCGTCACGGGTCACCGCCTGCAACGCTTGTTGGGTGTTGACCGTGCCGCGCTGTCAAAGAACGTGACCGAAACATTGTTGCGCCTCCAGCAATCGACCGACGCCATGCTTCGCGAGCATCCCGCGGCATTTGCAGACCAGCCGCCGCGACTGCGCATGGTGTCTGCGCTCGCTGATGGCGCCGATACCATCGTGGCGCAAGCAGCGCTGGCAGCAGGTTGGCAGGTAGACGCTTGTTTGCCGTTTCCGCGCGATGTGTACGCGCACGATTTTGAAGCGGGAGCCCGGCGCGATGAGTTTGTGGCGCTGCTGGAAAAAGTCAGCGCCACGTTTGAGCTGGCAGGCAGTCATGACGAGGCGAGCGCGGCCTACGAGGCGGTCGGTCGTCTGGTGCTTGAGCAGTCCGATATTGTGCTTGCGCTGTGGGACGGCGACATCGGGCGCGGGCGCGGTGGTACGTCCCGCGTCGTGGCCGACGCCGTGGCGCGGCACATTCCGGTGATTCATATTCACACGCTGGGAACGGAGCCGCCGCAGCTATTGTGGTCGGGCCTGAGCGATGCCGAAATCGACCAGCCTTCGGTTGAAATCGTGCCGCGCACGAACGCCGATGAGGGCATTGATCTGAGCGTACGGCTGTTGTGTTCGCCGCCCGATCATGCAGTTGACAAGCGAATGCTTGCGCAGTTTTATCGGCAACGCGGGCGCACTCGCACACCGGCCTTGCCGTATCCGATACTGCTGGCGGTGACCGGCGTGCGCGCATTGGATCGCCGCGACTGGCGTGCACCACAACCGGACGTAAGCGCCGCGCAATTGGCAACGCTGCTCGATACATCGACGGACACACGGCGGCTCGCGATGTCGCTGATTCCGCGCTACGGCATGGCCGATGCGGCGGCGTCCTACTTTGCGCAAATTTTTCGTTCCGGGTTTGTCGCGAACTTCAGCCTTGCCGCTTTGGCGGTGCTGATCGCATTGTCCGGGCCGCTGTTCCCGCAGTTAAAGCTGCCGCTGATTTCGGTGGAGCTCATGATCGTGATTGTCATTTTGATCACGACGCATGCGGGTGCGAAATTCGGCTGGCATGAGCGCTGGATGGACAACCGGCATCTCGCCGAGCAGCTCCGTTCTCTAGCGTTGACGAGTCTGTTAGGCGACTTGGGTCTGCGCGCACATGGTGCCCGCGAGGCAGCAGCCGTGCCCGGCTGGGTGGGTTGGTTGACGCGGGCGACTGCGCGTGAGGTGGGGCTGCCTAACGTGGTCGCGGATGTGGCCTATCTCACGCGCGTTCGCGACACCGCGATCTCGCTGATCGACGATCAGCTCGCGTACCAGCGTCATAACGCCCACCGCATGCATCTGCTCGATCATCGCTTGCACCGGGCGGGGGGTGTGCTGTTTAGCGGCACCATCGTCGCCTGCGCGGGATGGATCATTGCGAAGCTGTCGGGCGTGCCACTCGGCGCACCCGGCACGATCGGAGCAACCGAGATTGTGACGGCACTCACGGCGGCGATGCCTGCGCTCGGGGCCTCGCTGTATGGCATTCGTATGCAAGGTGATTTCTCGGGCGTTGAATATCGCGCGCAGGCCACCGTGACCCGACTCGAACGGCTGAAGCGTGCGATGGGGAGCGACCCGCTTGACTACACCAGGCTCACCGTCCGCTTACGCAATTTAGCGGACATCATGTTGAGTGACGTGGCGAACTGGCGAACGACCTATCAAGCGCGCCCGCTAGCGTTGCCGGGGTAGCGCGACGGACATTGCTTGGTGTGGACGAAGGTTCAGCGCTCGTTGACATTGAAAACGGCAGCCCAAGCTGCCGTTGCTTACTGTCAAGACGCGGTTCGGACTAAGCCGTCGCCTCTTCCGTCGCCTCTTTCGGCACGTCGTTTTCCGGGAAGGACAATTTCACTTTTCCGTCGCCCTTCGCGTCGACATCGATGTCGATCATGACCTTGCCACCACCGACCAACTTGCCGAAAAGGAGCTCGTCGGCTAGGGCGCGACGGATCGTATCCTGAATGAGGCGAGCCATGGGGCGCGCGCCCATTTGTGGGTCGAAGCCTTTTTTGGCGAGGTAATCGCGCAACGCTTGTGAGAACTCGGGATCAACCTTTTTCTCGTGCAATTGACCCTCGAGTTCGAGCAGGAACTTGTCGACCACTTTCAGGATGACATCATGCGTCAGCGCACCGAAGCTGATCGTCGCGTCGAGGCGATTTCTGAACTCGGGCGTGAACATACGCTTGATGGCTTCCATCTCGTCGCCAACCTGCTTGCTGTTGTTGAAGCCGATGACGTTTTTAGTCAGCGTTTCAGCGCCCGCGTTCGTGGTCATCACGATGATCACATTGCGGAAGTCCGCTTTGCGACCGTTATTGTCGGTCAATGTGCCGTGATCCATCACCTGCAACAGCACGTTGTAGATGTCTGGATGCGCTTTTTCAATTTCGTCAAGCAAGAGCACGCAGTACGGATTTTTGGTGACACCTTCGGTCAACTGTCCGCCCTGATCATAGCCAACGTAGCCTGGAGGCGCGCCGATCAAACGGCTGACCGCATGACGCTCCATGTATTCGCTCATGTCGAAGCGCAGAAGCTCGACACCTAGGCTGAATGCGAGTTGTCGTGCAACTTCCGTTTTGCCGACGCCAGTCGGGCCGGAAAACAGGAACGAGCCGATTGGTTTGCGTGGATTGCCGAGACCGCTACGCGCCATTTTGATAGCGGAGGTGAGCGCTTCGATGGCCTTGTCTTGCCCGTAGACCACGTTTTTCAAGTCGCGATCCAGTGTGCGCAAACTGTTGCGATCATCAGTGGACACGGTCTTCGCGGGGATGCGCGCAATCTTCGCTACGATTTCCTCGATCTCGCTCTTGCCAATGATTTTCTTCTGCTTCGATTTCGGCAGGATTTTTTGTGCAGCACCGGCCTCATCAATCACATCGATCGCCTTGTCGGGCAGATGACGATCATTGATGTGACGCGCTGACAACTCAGCCGCAGCGGTGATCGCGGCGGGTGAATATTTGACGTTGTGATGCGCTTCGTATTTGGTCTTCAGGCCGCGCAAAATTTCGACGGTTTCGCTGATGGAGGGCTCAACCACGTCGATTTTCTGGAAGCGACGGGCGAGTGCATGATCTTTTTCGAACACCTGACGGAATTCGGCATATGTCGTCGCGCCGATACATTTCAAAGCGCCATTGGCCAATGCGGGTTTCAATAAGTTCGAGGCATCCAGCGTCCCGCCACTCGCCGCACCGGCACCGATGATGGTGTGAATTTCGTCGATGAACAGAATTCCGTTGGTCTTCTCGGAGAGCTGCTTCAGTACCGCCTTCAAGCGCGCTTCGAAGTCGCCACGATACTTTGTGCCAGCGAGCAATGCACCCATGTCGAGCGAATACACGACGCAATCGGACAGCACGTCAGGCACTTCTTTGTCGACGATGCGTTTGGCGAGTCCTTCGGCGATCGCAGTTTTGCCAACGCCAGCTTCACCCACCAGCAACGGATTATTTTTGCGACGGCGGCAGAGGATTTGCACGAGGCGCTCAAGCTCGTTCGCACGACCAATCATCGGATCGATTTTGCCCGCTTTAGCCTGCGCGTTCAGGTTAACTGTGAAATTTTCGAGCGCGCCCTGTGGCGCTTCTTCCTTCGTGGCTTCGCCTTCACCGGCTTCTGCTTTTTCGTTCTTGTCTTTCGGTACTTTGCTGATGCCGTGGCTGATGTAGTTCACCACGTCCAGACGCGTCACACCGCGCTGGTTCAGGAAATAAACAGCGTGCGAATCCTTCTCTCCGAAGATGGCGACGAGCACGTTGGCACCGGTTACTTCTTTTTTGCCAGACGATTGCACATGCAAAATCGCGCGTTGAATGACGCGCTGAAAACCTTGCGTCGGCGTCGTGTCGCTTTCGCTATTCTGTGGAAGGCGAGGCGTGTGTTCGTTGATGAAATTGGCGAGCGCGGTGCGCAGCTCGTCGAGATCCACGGCGCATGCACGCAGCACCTCAGCCGCGCTCGGGTTATCGAGCATGGCGAGCAGCAGGTGCTCGACCGTGATGAATTCATGACGCTTTTGCCGGGCTTCGACAAATGCCATGTGCAAACTGACTTCTAACTCTTGCGCGATCATTTGAATTGCCTTGCTGCCGACCCGACGTCGGCTACTACCTTGTACCCCCGGCTGCACGATAGCAGCGTTGGTGAGCTCGCCCGTACCGTTGCGTATCGAATAATCATCAATTGGGCTCCATCGTACACTGAAGCGGATGCTGATGCTCCTCGGCCAGCTCCTGAACCTGCGACACCTTCGTATCCGCCACTTCTTTGGTGAAAACACCACAGGTGCCAACGCCCGTGCGGTGCACCTGCAACATCACTTGCGTGGCCTGCTCGCGGGTGAGCATGAACACCTGTTGCAATACACCGACCACAAAATCCATCGGCGTGTAATCGTCGTTGAGCAGCAGCACCCGATACATCGGAGGCGGCTTGGTGCTTACGCGCTCGGCTTCGAGAACCGAACCCTCGTTTGGGTTAGAGCGGGGGGAGTGAACTGCCATGCTGAATTTGTTTGTTACTAACTTTCATGATTTTCAAGCGTTGCCCCAAATCGTGAAAGTTATTTCTCATTAACCATGAATATCGGTTTCGAAACCGGGATTTCAAGAGCATACGGCATGCCAATACGGTTTCGCGATCTACCGGCGAGTAGCGATAAAGTCCCCTACAACCGTGAACATACAGACAAATATCAATCATCCGCTTGACGCACAGGGTTATATAACTGTACAACGTCAGTCGGCAGGCGCTCTGGCGTCGGATACGGGGGTTCCCTTCCGGCGATGCATGTGTGTGTCACCAATCAAAACAAGCTTTATGCAGTAGGGAGTATTTTTTATGACGACAGGCACAGTGAAATGGTTTAACGACGCCAAGGGGTTTGGTTTCATTAAGCCGGACGACGGCACCGATGATGTGTTCGCGCATTTTTCCGCGATTCAGATGGACGGATTCCGCTCATTGAAAGAAGGCCAGAAAGTAGCCTTTGAGGTAGTGCCTGGCCCAAAAGGCAAGCAGGCATCCAACATTCAAAACCCACCGCAGTAACGCTGTGGGGAGCGCCCGGTTCGATTCACTCGGACTCGGGGCAGCAATGAGAAGGGCCGCAATTGCGGCCCTTTTTTTGTTCATGACCCTAAAGGATTGTTCTGCGCGAGCCATCCCGCTGTCATCCTTAGCGTGCCAAGGATCAGGTGGCATGCAATCATCGGTCGCTGTCGCGGAGAGCGTTGCCAGGCAACTTGATCCTTCGCACGGCTCACGACGACCATGTCAGGACGAGCTCGTGCGCATCGATGGGTCTACATCCGCGCGATCATCGCGTCGCCGAAAGCAGAACACGAAACCTCTTTCGCGCCTTCCATCAAACGCGCGAAGTCATAAGTCACCACCTTGTCGCCAATCGCAGCCTCTATCGATTTGATGATGAGATCGGCCGCCTCAATCCAGCCCATATGCCGCAACATCATTTCTGCCGACAGGATCAACGAACCCGGATTCACCTTGTCCTGACCGGCGTACTTCGGTGCGGTGCCGTGCGTTGCCTCAAAGCAGGCGTATTCCAGCGAGATATTCGCGCCCGGCGCAATGCCGATACCGCCGACCTGAGCGGCCAGCGCATCGGAGATGTAGTCGCCGTTCAGATTCAACGTCGCGACCACGTCGTACTCGGCCGGGCGCAGCAGAATCTGTTGCAGAAAAGCGTCGGCAATTACATCTTTTACGATGATGTCCGCCCCCGTTTTCGGGTTCTTGAATTTACACCACGGGCCACCGTCGATCAGCGTCGCACCGAACTCGTTAAGCGCCAACGCATACGCCCAATCACGGAAGCCACCCTCGGTGAACTTCATGATGTTGCCCTTGTGTACGATGGTCACCGACCGACGATTGTTTTCAATCGCGTACTTGTAGGCCGCGCGCACCAGACGCTCAGTGCCTTCCTGCGACACCGGCTTGATGCCGAGTGAGGACGTATTCGGGAAGCGGATTTTCTTGACGCCCATTTCAGTTTGCAGAAAGCCCATCAGCTTCTTGCACTGATCCGTGCCCGCCATGAATTCGATACCGGCGTAGATGTCCTCCGTGTTCTCGCGAAAGATCACCATATCGATCTTCGACGGGTCTTTCAGCGGGCTCGGCACACCAGCAAAATGGCGCACCGGACGCACACACTGGTAGAGATCAAGCTCCTGACGGAGTGCTACGTTCAATGAGCGAATACCGCCGCCTACAGGCGTGGTCATCGGGCCCTTGATCGACACCGAATAGTCTTTGCACGCCTGCAACGTTTCCGCTGGCATCCACACATCGCCGCCATAGAGGCGCGTGGATTTCTCACCGGCATAAACCTCCATCCACGCAATCCTTTTCTTGCCACCGTAGGCTTTGGCCACCGCCGCGTCGACCACCTTCTGCATCACTGGCGTGATGTCGACACCGATACCATCACCCTCGATAAACGGGATGATCGGATCGTCGGGCATAGGTTGACCGGGAACGATCTTTGTACCGGCGGGAACTTTGATGTGTGAAGCGCTCATGGGGGTGCGATCCTCGGAAGAAGTCTGGAAATAGGCAGGTATTATCACGAAAACGCGTTTCGTTTTTTTCGGCCTGCTTGTTATGGGCACCTCTAAAAATCGCTTTTTGGGGATGCAGCGTGAGGCGCGCGGCGCGCAGCAACCGCAATGTACGCTCTGGTGCATGAGGATTGCGAGCACCGCGCAACGAAGCGATGCGCCCCACAAAGCGAATTTTTAGAGGTGCTCGCATGCCGCTCTCGTCTGCTCCCATCCCCAATCTCGCGCAGCAAATCGCCGCGACGCTCATTGCAGGGTTTGACCGTCACTACGCACTGTTCCGCGACTGTGGCCGACGCGCACGCACGGCGTTCGAGACTGCGAGCTGGCATGCGAGTCAGGCGCTCACGCGCGAGCGAATCCGCTTCTACGACGACCGCGTGAATGAAACGACCGTGGCGATTGAGGCGAAGTTTGGCGAGGCCGCGCTGACAGAGGGCGTCTGGCGCTCGACGAAGCTTGCGTTCATTGGGCAGTTGCTGGATCACAAGCAGCCCGAACTTGCTGAAACCTTCTTCAATTCGGTGAGCTGCAAGCTCTTGCATCACTCGTATTTCCACAACGAATTTATCTTCTTCCGACCTGCGATTTCGGTGGAATTGATCGACGCCGATCCACCGACTTATCGCAGTTACTACCCCGCCGCTAGCGGGCTCGCAGCAAGCTTTGTGCACCTGCTGCGCGATATGAAATGGATCACACCATTCGCCGATGTCGAACGCGACGCGAACTGGATCGAAGCAGCCGCGACCGAGCATCTGGGCGGCACAATCCCGGCGGCGCAGGCGAATTTCCAGTTGCAGGTTTTGGGTAGTCCGTTCTACCGGAACAAAGCCGCGTACGTCGTGGGAAAATTGGTGAACGGTCACTACGAATATCCGTTCGCTCTGCCGGTACTTCACAACAACGAAGGCAAACTTTTCGTCGACACCGTGGTGCTCGACTCCGCGCGCATCAGTCAGCTTTTCAGTCTGAACAGGGCGTACTTTTTGGTCGATATGGAAGTACCCTCGGCCTACGTGCAATTCCTGCGCTCCATCATGCCCGGCAAGCCAAAAAGCGAGCTGTACACCATGCTCGGCCTGCAAAAGCAGGGCAAGACGATGTTCTATCGCGACCTCATTGCGCACCTGCGGCATTCAAACGATCAGTTCGTCGTCGCACCGGGGATTCGCGGGCTCGTGATGGCCGTGTTCACCATGCCGTCTTACCCCTACGTATTCAAAATCATCAAGGACAAAATCGCGCCACCGAAGGAAGTGGATCGTCTGACGGTGATGAAAAAATATCTGCTCGTCAAGCAGCATGACCGCGTGGGCCGCATGGCGGACACTCTGGAATTCTCCAACGTTGCATTGCCGCGAGATCGCTTCGACTCAACATTGATTGCAGAGCTAAAAGACCTCGCTGGCTCCGTGATTCTTGAAGAAGGTGACGAGATAATTTTGAAGCATCTCTACATCGAGCGCCGTATGGAGCCGCTGAATCTCTATCTCGATCGCGTCGATGAAGTGCGCGCAGACGCAGCGATTGCCGAGTACGGCAACGCCATTCGTGAACTGGCCGCCGCTAATATCTTCCCCGGCGACATGCTGTATAAAAATTTCGGCGTCACGCGCTACGACCGCGTGGTGTTCTACGACTACGACGAGATCGAATACTTAACAGACTGCAACTTTCGCGTCATCCCGCCCGCGCCTAGCTACGAAGCAGAGATGGCCAGCGAGCCGTGGTATTCCGTCGGCCGCATGGACGTTTTCCCGGAAGAATTTGGCAGCTTTTTGTTATCCATTCCGCGCGTTCGCAAGCCGTTTTTGAAGCATCACGGCGACTTGCTGAAGGCTGATTTCTGGCGCGAGCGGCAGCAGCGAATTCGCGCCGGGATACTCGATGACTTCTACCCGTATCCACTGGCCGCGCGGTTTGTGAATCGCTACCCGCCACAGGAGCCAACGCACCCAAATGTGTAGCGACCGAACGTCTGAGTCGAGTGAAAGTCGGTGAACCGATTTTCTGGCTGTGGCTTACTTCATGGGGGCTAGATGCAATACACGTCACTTAAGTATCGAATTGAGTTATTCTGTGATCTTTCGAGACGGGCAACCCACGTATGGCGCGTACAGTTGCGAGGCT
>JAYVPF010000068.1:0-9048 GCA_043757535.1 Burkholderiales bacterium | reverse complement strand
ACGCAAAAGCTCGTGGTGATCGCATCTGCTGCCGTACTGATCCTTCGCGCTGCTCAGAATGACAACTTTTTACCTGAGACATGTAACTAATCAGGAAGCTGATTGACTCTTTCTAGTGCCGTGCGTAGTGCGGCACCGCTTCGCCTTCGCCGCAAAATTTCCGCAGGATCGAAAGGCGCGCTTCCGAGGCTTTGCCGTCGGCAATCAGCTTGCGCAGTGCGCAATCCGGCTCATGCGAATGTTTGCAATCGCGAAACCGGCAAGCGCCGAGCGCGTCGCGAAATTCCGGAAACGCGCGCTCGATTTCCAGACGTGAGAAATGGTTGAGACCGAACACCTGCATACCCGGCGAGTCAATCACCCAGGTGTCCTCGCGCCCCAGCGGGAACAGCCGCGTGAAGGTTGTCGTGTGTTTGCCGGAGTCGAGTGCGACGGAAATCTCATTGGTTTTTTGCGCTTCTTCGCCGACCACCGCGTTGAGCAATTTACTCTTGCCCATGCCGGATTGACCGATCAGCACTGAGCGTTCTCCGATCAGCCGTTCACGCATCGGCGCATCATTGAATTTCGCGGAAAAGAGCACCACGTCATAGCCCAGATCGCGATATTTGGCCAAAGCGTTGGCCGCAGCGGCCGCTTCAACCAGATCGATTTTATTGAGCCCGATGACGGCTTTAACGTGGCTCGCCTCGGCGCAGACCAACCAACGATTCAAAAGCTCGTCGGAATAGGCGGGCAACGGCGCAATGATGCAGGCGACCTGCGTGACGTTCGCCGCCACCAGTTTTTCTTTGTACGCATCGGCGCGATAAAAAAGTGACTGCCGTTCCAGCACCGATTCGATGACGCCGTCGCGCTCATTGGTGATGCTGACATTGACCCGATCACCGCACGCCATTTGCAGCAGGCGGCCCTTGCTGATGCAGGAGATTTTGCGACCGTCGTCGAGTTGTACGACCGCATGACGACGCTGTGTTTCAATGACCAATCCCTGCTGCATGCCGTCCTTGTTTTGGTCGTGTTGACTGGATTACAGTAATTTGTGTGCGACTTCGATGCGCGCGGCGCAGATGAAATCGTTGTTTGAAATTCCGCCCGTGCCGTGCTCAACGTCATGCGTGTGGTATGCCACATCACAGCGGCTGTAGTGCACCACCAAGTCCGGATGATGATCGGTCACGTGCGAGATCGCGGCGACGATGTTCACGAACGCAATCGTCTCGTAATAGTTCTTGAAATGAAAGCTCTTCACCACGCGACCCTCGGCGTAGCGCCAATCCGGAACCACCGCAAGATGGGCGTGGATGTCGGCCAGCGTAAACGCGGAATGAGCATGCTGCGGCTCGGTCTTCGAGTAGGCGAGCGCTTCAAGTTTGGGGGCATTCATGGCGATTTCTCCTTGGTTTGCTGACAACTGAGCTGACAACTGAGCTGACAACTGAGCTGTCAACCGCGCCGTGCCTGCTGGTCACACAGGCCCCGGCACCTGAAGTTGCGCTCGCAGGTGCGCGATGCGAATCATCGCGGGCGGATGCGAATGATGATACGCCGAATAGATCGGGTCGGGGGTCAGCGTGTTGGCGTTGTCTTTGTACAACTTGGTCAGTGCGGCGATCAGGTCGTCGCGGCTGGAAACTTGCGCGGCATAGGCATCGGCCTCGAATTCATGCTTGCGTGAATAGGCAGCGGCGACCGGTGCCAGCCAGAACAACAGCGGCGGCAGCACGAGCGAAAACAAAATGAGCGCAACGCCGGGCGACGCAGCCCCGGTATCGGCCGCAAATCCAAACGACGTGTACAGCCACGGCTGCGGCAACACCCAGGCCACGGCAGCAAGGAACGCAAGGCTCGCCAGCGCCATGAACACGATGCGCTTGACGATATGTTTACGCTTGAAATGGCCCAGTTCATGCGCGAGGACAGCGACGATTTCGTTGTTGCTCAGGCGCTCCAGCAACGTGTCAAAAAACACGATGCGCTTGCCCTTGCCAAAGCCCGTGAAATAAGCGTTACCGTGCGCCGAGCGCTTCGAGCCATCCATCACGAACAGCCCTTTGCTTTCGAATTCCGTGCGATTGAGAAGGCCTTCAATCGCAGTCTTCGTTTCGCCCGAATCAAGCGGCGTGAATTTGTTGAACAGCGGCGCAATGAACGTCGGATACAAAGCCAGCATCAACAACTGAAAACCGATGAACACCAGCCACGCATACAGCCACCACAGCGGCCCCGCCGAGCGCATCAGCCAGAATAAAAGCGCCGCAAGCGGCAACACCAGTGCGGCGGAGAGCAAACTGCCTTTGACCAGATCAATCAAGAACGTCGCCTTTGTCGTTTTATTGAAGCCGAACTTTTCTTCGATGTTGAACGTGCTGTAGTACGAAAGCGGCACCGAGATCACGCCCGTGACCAGCGACAACAGCGCAACTAGCGCCACCTCGCGCATGATCGGTGTATCGGCGAGCGGTAACGTGAAACCCCACAATCGACTCAATCCGCCGAACAGAATCAACGCGGAAACGACGAGCCCGATCGCTGATTCGATCTTGGTGAATTGCCCTTTTGCAAGCGTGTAATCGGCGGCGCGTTGATGCTCGGCGAGCGTGATGCGATCAGCAAACGGCGACGGAACCTCGTCCCGCCACGACGCGACGTGGCGCAATTGGCGATTGAGCAACCAGCGCTCGATGAAGTAATTGGCCAGCAGCGCAACAATCATCACCGAGGCGAACGTTGTAGCCGAAACAGCGGGAAGATTGGTGAGAGAGTCGGAAGCCATGCGCTGTGGGAAAATCGATTAGACCTAATTGTTGACTATATTGGGTCGCGACGCTGGGCCGCAACGGCCCTTTTTCGCGCTTTTCCGCTTTTCCGTCTCACAGATACTCGGCATCAAATGGCACAAAACCAAAATCATCTCGTCTGGCTCGATATGGAAATGTCCGGTCTCGATCCGGAAATATGCCGGGTGCTGGAGGTAGCCATCGTGATCACTGACAAGGAGCTAAACACCGTGGCGGAGGGGCCTGTACTCGTCATCCATCAGGCCGACAGCGTGCTCGACGCGATGGACAAGTGGAACAAGGACACCCATGGTCGCTCGGGTTTGATCGAAAAGGTCAAAGCGGCAACGCTCACCGAGGACGAGGCGTCCGCGCAGCTAATCGACTTCCTGGCCAACTATTTGCCGAAAGGCGTGAGCCCGCTGTGCGGCAATAGCGTGCATCAGGATCGCCGCTTTATGGTGCGCTACATGCCTAAGCTGGAGGCTTATTTTCACTATCGAAATCTCGATGTCAGTACCCTGAAAGAGCTGGCGTCGCGCTGGGCACCTGAGGTGAAAAAAAGTTTTCAGAAAAAGACGCGCCACACGGCGTTGGCCGACGTGTACGAAAGCATTGACGAGTTGAAGCATTACCGCGAGCATTTCATCAAATTGCCAACGCCCGTTGCTCCGGTGGAGGCTCAGGCTTGAAGTTTTGCTCTACCTGTGGCAGTGCAGACATTGCGCTGACGATTCCCGACGGTGATCAGCGTGCGCGCTACGTTTGCCCCGCATGCGGCACCGTTCACTATTCGAACCCGAAAATCGTCTGCGGCGTCGTGCCGGTTTTTGAGGACAAAGTCATGCTCTGTCTGCGTGGTATTGAGCCACGATTCGGTAAATGGACGCTGCCTGCCGGGTTCATGGAGAACAACGAAACGGTGGAAGAGGGTGCCGAGCGCGAGCTGTTTGAAGAGGCGGTCGCCACCGTGACGCTCGGGCCTTTGCTGACGGTGCTCTCCGTTCCCTACATCTCGCAGGTTCATATGATGTATCTCGGCATCCTGAACGAGGCGAAATTCGCAACCACGCCGGAAAGCACCGAAATTCGTCTGTTTCGCGAAGGGGAGATTCCGTGGAAGGATCTGGCATTTCGCACGGTCAAAACAGCGCTTGAGCATTATTTTGAATGCCGCCGAACCGGCGAATTCACGCTGAAGCGCGCAAAAATCGACTAACAGCTTTTGGCGGAATGCCCGGTTTCATTGGGGCTAGAACCTGAAAACGTCAAAAGTCGAACCTATTGGAGCAGATTTTCATGATTTTCCGCCTTTTTTTACGTGTACTTATCGCGACCACAGCGGTCACAACATCGTTTGCAAATGCGCAAGACGCCACGTTTTCAACGAAGTCCCTGACGCCGGAAACCGCGCTTACCGCTGCCAGAGCCGCGCTCGAACAATGCCGCAAGGACGGCTATCAGGTTACCGTCGCCGTGGTAGATCGTGCGGGGTTGGTGCAAGTGCTTTTGCGTGATCGATTCGCCGGCGCGCACACCGTCGACATCGCACCGAACAAAGCATGGACCGCTGCCAGCTTTCGAATTTCGACGACGGCGCTTGCGATCGAGACACAGGCGGGCAAACCGATGAGCGCGATTCGCTCGCATCCA
Source organism: Burkholderiales bacterium (assembly GCA_043757535.1). GTDB lineage: Bacteria > Pseudomonadota > Gammaproteobacteria > Burkholderiales > Casimicrobiaceae > Casimicrobium. The sequence continues at coordinate 4,615 of JAYVPF010000068.1, read as the reverse complement.
AAAGTGTTCGCAGCGGGCGGCGGACAAGTCATCGAAGCGGGTGGCTCGGTGCTCGGCGGTATTGGCGTGTCAGGCGCACCGGGCGGTGAGGCGGACGACGTGTGTGCAAAAGCAGGGATCAAGGCCATCAATGACGCCATCGAGTTTTGAAGGAATTTTCATGAATTTGAGGCCCACCATTCGCGCGTTAACGTCGCCGATGAGACAGATGCGTAGTCCCACGCCTACGGGGCGACGGGGGTAGCGCTTCGCAGGTGACGGGCGCGGCGCTGATAGTTCGCGAACAAAAATTGCAATAAATTGAAAGGGTGAATTCGAGACCTAGTGACGATCCGTCGCTCGTCCCGAATGAGCGTTAATACCTTCTCCATTACAAGGAACCATTTCATGAAAAAGCACACTTTATCCCTCGTTAGTCTCGCCGCAGTGGCCCTGTTTTCAGCGGGTGTGAGCGCACAGACGCCGCCGATGTCACAGCAAACGGATCGCTCGTTTGACTTCAATAGCTTCTACAACACCAACAAAACCGCCGACGGTATGGTCAGCAAAGAGCAGTACATGATGGAAATGTCGCGCCGCTGGGACATGGCTGAAAAGATGATGGGGCCCGACGCGAAAAAGGGCTGGGCAAGCCAGGCAAATCTGCGTAAGGCCATGCAAATTCCGATCAACGCTAAGGGCGCGCAGTAGTCGTAAACGATCAGGAGCGGTCGTGGCGAGGAATGTACGGACAGCCCGCGACACGACGCTCGCCTCGGTTGGGCGTGAAGCGTCGCGTCGTCCGCTTCTCTCAGCATTTGAATGCACTCGATGTGGCGCGTGGCGAGTGCTGCCAATTGGCCATCATGCGTGACCATCAGATGTGACTGACGATTCGTTCGCGGTGCGCATTGTGTCGCTGCGAGACTCTCCCGCTATCGGCAAGCGCAAAGTCGTATCGGACAGCCTGACGACGCGCCATCAAACGCAGGCGTACGTGCGCAGCTACTTTTTTGAACCAAACCCGAGAAGCAGGCCGCCGACAACGATGGCACCAATACCTGCCCACATGGGCACATTGACGGTCTCTTTTTCCTTCACGGATAGCTCAATCGGGCCAAGTTTCACGCCATGCGTCGCCTTGGTATAGCTGAAGCTGCCATACAGCAAGCCTAATGCACCTGCGACGATGATGACGATTGCGACGAGACGAACTGGGTTCATGAATGAGTCACTCCGATTTGTGCACTTTGTTTCTGGGTCGATCAGCGAAGCGAAACCACTGCGCGGGAAACCCGGAGATATTGTGCCCTAGTGGCTCTAACGTTGCGAGCGCTCCCACCATGCGTCCCACGGAGCGATGCCACGCAAACGCGCATCGGGCACGTCAATTAACTCATCCGCGAAATCAAAAAACTGCACGTCATATAACGGGATCTCGCTGCCATCAGCGCCCTCGCTGGGCACGACAGTGATCGCAGGCGGCGGGGCAGGGCTTAAGAAGAATGTGGACTTGTTCATGGCGGCTCCTGTGATGGGGCAAATCGCCCATCAGCGCCAGCACAAAAAAAGCTTCGAACCGGCATGCAACTGAGCTTAATCGGTAGACCCTAAGTCGTCTGTCGTACGAATGATCAATTGAGTGTAGGCGCGTAACTACAGCGCCTCGGCGGCGCAGGAGACAATTCAGTTTCGTCCATCAGGCCCGTTGCTGCCTGTGGCATAGACTGACTTTTTCAGAGGAAAGCGCCGTCATGCCCAACTTCACCACGCTCAGCATTGACCACGACGTGCGCAACCCGCGCATCGCCCGCCTGCTGCTCAACCGGCCCGATCACTACAACGCAATCAACGACGACACCCCGCGCGAAATTCGCGCCGCCGTCGAGTGGGCCAACGCTGATCCACAGGTGCACGTCATCGTCGTCGAGGGCGCGGGCAAAGGCTTTTGCGGTGGCTATGACCTGACCTACTTTGGCGAGGGCGAGATCGATCATCCCTGCCAACAGGAGCGCCATCCGTGGGATCCGATGGTGGATTATGCTTACATGAAAAAGAACACCGAGGACTTTATGACGCTCTGGAAAAGCGCCAAACCGACCATCGCCAAAGTCCATGGTGCCGCTGTCGCCGGTGGCAGCGATATCGCGCTCTGTTGCGACTTGCTGGTGATGGCGGACGACGCCCGCATCGGTTACATGCCCACCCGTGTGTGGGGCTGCCCGACGACCGCGATGTGGGCGTTTCGCGTCGGGCCGATGCGGGCAAAACAGATGATGTTCACAGGTAACACCATCACCGGCGCGGTCGCAGCTGATTGGGGTTTAGCCAGCATGGCCGTGCCGCCCGATCAACTCGATGCCGAAACCAACAAGCTCGCCGATCGCATCGCAGGCGTGCCCAGCAGTCACCTGGCAATGCACAAAATGCTGGTCAATCAGGTCATGCTCAGCATGGGTCTCGAACAAACACAACAAATGGCCACCGTGTTCGACGGCATCACGCGGCACAACCCCGAGGGCCTCTGGTTCCGGCGCTACGCGCAGCAGGCAGGCTTCAAAGCCGCAGTGCAGTGGCGCGATAGTGGCAATGCGATTCCTGAGGGGGACGAGGCGCGTGAGCTTATTCGGCAGATGGATGCAAAGCGCAAAGGCTAAGCGCGTCGCTGTTGCAGCGGCGTTGAGTCAGGTCGCTTGCCCCGCATGGAACAGAAAACACCACTTCACCTTTCAACTTTCTCCCGTAACGAAGCCTGATCAGGGGCTAGAGCCTGATTTCGCACGAAACCGATATCTGGCGAAAACACCCTACAGCCCCTATGAACTGGTGCTTGTAGCGTAAAGCTGTTCTCACTTGACCGGGAACCGCGCTCCGACAAAATCAATGATCGCTCGGGTAGCTTCAGCCTCGACTCCCGCATAGTGGTGATCGGCATTGGCAATCATGATTTGCTGCGATTGTGGCAACAGCATTACATGCGCGCGGCGCAGCCATGCGCTACTCAGATTAGGTGCCAAATCTTTCTCGCCGTACAGGTCCAGTACCGGTAGCGAGTTCGACTTGAGCGGCAAAATTCGCCCCGTCACCCCCATCGCAATCCACGCCGCATACGGCGCGTCGGGTGTCCGCTGAAAATACACATTGGCCATCCACGCGCCCATGCTGTGCGACGCCAGAATCACCTTGGCGTATCCGCGCTCACGCAGCCACACATGCGCGCTCGCGAGCCGCGCCGTCGCATCGGGGAACGTGCTCACGTACTCGTTCGCTTCGGTGGTCTCCTTTGGACGCACCGGCATTTGAATCGAAAGCGTCGCATAACCCGCGTCGGCGAGCAACACGCGCAGGCGTCCGATGAAACCGAAATCGGGATGTACGCCGACACCATGCGCGAGCACGAAGGCCACTTTCTTTTGCTTGCCCTCAGTGAAGATGGAAAAGAACTGCTGCCCCGTCGCCGTCGTCAATGTGTGAGCATCCCCCACCACCAGACCGGGCTCCACCTCGGCGCGCCAGCGTGCCTCGCGCGCAGTGTCGGTTTGCGCGAAAGCCGACAAAGAAATGATCGCCAGCATCGAGGGGAGCAGGGCGAGCCAGATGAAAGACAATCGATTCATTGATTCATAACCTCGGGTTGCAAAGTGCAGAGTTTGAATGCTATCGCCGTCGTCATCGGTGCCACCGGCGGAATTGGTCGTGCGCTGATGCGTGCGCTCGCACAAGACGCCGCTTACGACGCAGTGATTGGGCTATCGCGCAGCAGCACCCCAATGCTTGATTTGACTTCTGAAGCGAGCATCGCCGCCGCTGCCGCGTTCATCAATGGGGAGGGTACGCCGCGCCTCATTTTCGATGCCACTGGCGTGCTGCAATCCGAAACCATCAAAGCCGAAAAGAGCTGGCGTGAACTCAACGCCACACAAATGGCCGAAGCGTTCGCCATCAACGCGATCGGCCCAGCGCTGGTGATGAAACACTTTTTGCCTTTGCTGCCACGTGAAGGCCGCGCCGTGTTCGCCACCTTATCAGCGAAAGTCGGCAGCATCGACGACAACCGGCTCGGCGGCTGGTACAGCTACCGCGCATCGAAAGCCGCGCTCAATCAACTGGTACGCACCGCAGCGATAGAACTCAATCGCCGCTCACCCAACGCGATCTGCGTCGCGCTGCATCCCGGAACTGTGGATACGGTCTTATCGTCGTCGTTCGCGAAGACCGGGCTCGACGTGCAAACGCCGGAGCTTGCGGCTGAGCGATTGCTGCACGTTACCCGCGGGCTGACGGCGGCGGATAGCGGCGGCTTCTTTGACTGCAAAGGCGAAGCGATCATCTGGTAGCAGTGAGGAAGGAACACTAGGCTCATTCAAAACACAGCCTTGCAGCGTGACCCCATCCTAGCCGACATCGAGTCTGCGTCCCATCAACAAGTCGTGACCCCAATTGTGTTGTGCTTCTGACCCAACGCTGTTGGCGGTTTCAAATCCTATGTGAACGGGGGGATCGGAACTACGGTACTGCTATAAGCTGTTAGCAGAAGGTGGATCGATTGATAAAGCTGCCGTTGACGTAGCGCCAGTCTGGCACCCTTTCAGTACGGAGAGCGCCATGTCACGCCGCTAAATGCGCGGCGCTGGCG
>JAYVPF010000067.1:0-9050 GCA_043757535.1 Burkholderiales bacterium | reverse complement strand
ACGGCGCGATGGGCGTGGACAAGGCCGAACCCATCACGCCAGACACATTGTTTGAGGTCGGATCAATCACCAAAACGTTCACCGCGCTACTGCTCGCCAACATGGTGATCAAGGGCGAGGTCAAGCTCGACGATCCCGTGGAAAAGTGGTTGCCGCAAGGATTGCGTGGCTTGAAGTTGCGCGATCACGCAGGCAGCCCTATTCAACTGGTTGATCTGGCCACGCATCGCTCCGGCCTTGCGCGTATCCCCGACAACATGCCGAACAGCACGCGCGCCGATCCGTATGTTGACTATCGTGAGCAACAACTGCTGGTTTACCTGAAAGATCGCGAGACGCTGGTCGAATCCGACGGTGGCAAAACCACAAAAAAGCGCGACCAAGCGTATGCCTATTCCAACCTCGGTTTCGGTCTGCTCGGCTACGTGCTCGCGCGAGCGGCCAACATGCCGTACGCCGAGCTGCTGCAAAAGCGCGTGCTGACGCCACTCGGGCTCAGCTCGACGTACTTGGACATTCCGCGCGGTGAACTCGCGCGTTTTAGCAACGGCCACTACATCGACCGCGACGCCACGCTCAAGCTGCATAAACACTGGCGCTTCGACGTGCTTGCCCCTGCCGGTGCGCTCATCATGAGCGCGCGCGACATGGGCCGCTACGCGCAGGCCGCGAGCGATGCGATTGACACGCCGCTGAAGGCCGCGTTTGCGCTTGCGCAGAAGCGATATGGAGATGGCATGGCACCGATAAATCCGCAGGGGCTCGGCTGGATCCTCGCGCCGATGAATGGTCGCACCGTGTTCAACCATGACGGCATGACCGGCGGCTTCGCATCTTCGCTGTGGATCGACCCCAAGCGCGTATCTGCCGTCGCGGTACTCTCCAATTCAAATGTTCCCGTTATCGACATCGCGCTGCATCTGCTCGAACCCAGTATCCCTCTCAAGAACCTCGCGGCGATGCGCGCAACCGCAGTATCGGTCGACGCAAAAACGATAGCGCAGTACATCGGCACGTATCGCCTTCAACCCAACTTTGATGTGACCATTCGTCTGCGCGACGGCAAGGTTTTTGCACAGGCCACGGGGCAAGGTGAGTTCGAATTGTTCGGCAAATCAGACACCACTTTTTTCGCGCGGATCACGCCGCTGGAGATCGTGTTTGAAGACGTGAAAGACGGCAAAGCGATGCGTTTTCAGATCACGCAAGGCGGTGCAACGCGCCCCGCGCTGCGCGTGGAGTAGCGAACCAGGCGAAACGGCCGCATCGGTTAATCCCCCTGCTCGCCAGCCCAGTGCGCTCAACCCATCGAGCTCCACTTGCAAAGCTTGCAAGCACATGACGGCGACCCGGCCAAAGGCAAGAAATGCACCCACGGTTAATTTGCGCACGCAACTGTTCAGAATGTGCGGCGTCGATCTGACCCGCATTGACGGTATTGACGTGACCACGGCACTGGCCGTCATCAGCGAGACGAGGGCGGACATGTCACGCTTCCCGAGCGTGGGACACTTCACCAGTTGGCTGGGCTTGTGTCCCGGCACCAAGATCACCGGCGGCAAGGTAACGCGTGGCAAGACCAAGCGCTTAGCCAACCGTGCCTCGCAGGCATTACGACTGGCTGCCGCAGCGCTGCGCAGCAGTCAGTCGGCACTGGGTGCGTATTTCAGGCGCCTGTGCGCTCGCATGGACAAGCCCAAAGCGGTGACCGCTGCGGCCCACAAACTGGCGCGTTTGATCTACTCCCTGCTGACTAAAGGCCAGGAATACACCGATCAGGGGCAGGACTACTATGAAGAGCGCTACCGAGAGCGCGTACTGCGGCACCTGTCACAGCGAGCTAAACAAATGGGCTTGAAACTCGTGCCCGACCAACAAGCCGCTTAAAAACACTCCCCAAATTCAATCACTTGGGATGTGTTTCTTGAGAGAGGGCACCCGGCCACTTGATCTCGATCTTGCGATTCTGCGCAAGGCAGTCTCTAAGGTATAGATTGATGAGGCTTTGGTAGGGTACCCCCGCCTCCGTGGCCATGCCTTTGAAGTACTGAACCACATCCTCGGAGAGGCGCATGGTTACCGACTTTTTTAGTTTGGACGCGTACGGGTTCCGACGCGACTTCATCTTCGACAGATCGTATTCAGCTTTCATGTCATTCACCTCGGCAGTTCTGGGCTTCACTTTCGGTCGCCTTGCGAGCGGAAATGATGCGGATAACGCCCCCATCCTCTCTCTCGCAATGGCACACCAAGAGAAGCTTTGCGTCTGAGCTAATGCCCAACAAAAGAAAACGTTCCTCGTCGAAAGAGTGTTCTTCATCAAAGAACTGCACCGCGAAGTCATCGTAGAAGACAGTCTTGGCTACCTCAAAGGTGACCTTGTGCTTCTTGGCTTTTGACGCCGCCTTGGAGGAATCCCATTCAAATCTCATACATACATTGTATGGATAGAAGTCGGGTAGTCAAAAACGGTGGTGTTTGTGCCGTCTAACGTTTGAGTTAAGCGGCCCGTCGGGGTGAGGCACCTTGGGCGCGCAGCGGATGATAAACATGCAGAGCCTTGCGGCCAAGGTGCCTTGCCGAAGCGGGTCCGCCCGAACGAAGGGTTAGATTGCGCTGCCGCCGCGGCTTCTCACCTCCCGGATGGTGGTGATAATCAGGCGTAGCCCGAAAGCACCCACCATTGCGCTTGAGACTTTGGTGAGGTGCCCGTAGTTGCGCAGATACGCTTGCTGGACTTTGCGCTGCGACAGCAAGACCGCCAAGGATGTGTGCCAAACGATTGAATTCGCGTATACGACGCCAACGACGCTGGCGACGTGCAGCAGTGATGGTGACTGTGGAAGCGAAGTTGCGAAGACGCTGCCATAGAACAGAGCGATCTTTGGGTTGAGCAAGCTGGTGAATAGGCCGACACGAAATGCCGCAAGCTTGCCCAGCGCAGTGGGCCCTTGCCCAGCGGTGGCTGTACCACTACGCCCGAGCTTCACAGCAAGGTAGAGAAGGTATGCTCCGCTGGCCACCTGGGCTGCGAAACGCAACTGCGGGTGTGTGGAGAAGACGATGCCCACGCCCAAGACAGACAGGGACGCCCAAAGCAGCGTGGCAGTTGTCATGCCAACAACCGCGAAGAGCGCTGCCGCCCGACTGCCACCAGCAGCGAGCTGGCCGTTCTGAACGACGTTGAAGCCCGGCACCAACAATACGGCCCAATGTAGAAGTGCGATAGCAACGAGGGACGCGATCATCTGAGCAACCTAACGTTTGACATGATGGACGTGTGGACGCCGTAGGCCGGAACACGTCCCCTCGATGGAAGGATTTGGCGTCAAGCGCGCTAGTTCCTGGTTACGTGTTCTCAGGCCTCAACGCGTCAGCGTGGCGATGGACCAACTTCCATTCGTCGTCTTCTCGTCGAAAGGTCTCTGTCACCCGCAAGTCCATTGGTATCGCCTTCGGCTTACCCTTGATTTGAACCGTTCATCGCTGAATACCGACCCAATACGCTATGTCGTCGTTAGCAGCCATCTGAAGTATCTCAAAGCGGCTTTCGCCGCCCGATTCAAACATCTTGGCACCACCTGCATTTGCGGCGTTGACCTCGATCGCTCCGTTCACGCAGTCTCCTCGCGGCCCGAATATAGTCGCAGGCGAGACGTGAGTCGAAATTCGGTCTAACGGCACTATGTCTCCATTGACAAATGCACGCGACGCTTCTTCGCGGTCTTTCATGAACTGCTGAAAGCTGCGCAGATTGTCGTTCATAAAAATATCCTCGTAGGACTTTACTCAACGCCCGAAGTAGGCGTACCGAAGAATGGCTGATCGTTGCGAGGAAGGGAGTGGGCAGAGAAATAGTGCTGATGCCAAAGTGGATGTAATGGTGGGTGCTTGAATTGAGTGGCTTTTTTTGTATAGCCATCATCCTTCAAGGTTTCTAGACGTTTAATTTCATCAATGATGTGTCTTGGATGTCCGCGCCGATTGAATATTGACCACCCGCGCCGATTGAATATTGACCAGGGGAGTTGGGTTGCAATTGAAGATTGCCACTGTAGATAAGTCTACTGTTTTTGGTTGATGTTGCGCACTTTCTGATTGAATTGATCTGGCTTGTCGCGATGCGAAGCGCGTGAAGGGCGTAGCCCGAAACGCGCTTCGCATCGCGCACACTGCGAGCTCAGGTCAAGTTGGGTTGACTGGTTGCCGATCGCGGTTCAGAGCTTGCCTTTGATACGCTGCCTTGACCGGTCCCTGCCTCGCGCCCGGCCTTCTTTCTTGATTGCTCGCGCGCGCCAATGCGCGACTTCGCCTGCGCGCTACTCTGCCGGAAACGGTAGCTCTCGTTGCCGGTCTCGACGATATGGCAATGGTGAGTGAGCCGATCCAAGAGCGCCGTTGTCATCTTCGCGTCCCCGAACACGTGAGCCCACTCGGCAAAGGTCAAGTTCGTGGTGATCACCACGCTGGTGTGCTCGTAGAGTTTGCTGAGCAGATGAAACAACAACGCGCCCCCCGCCTGCGAGAACGGCAGGTAACCCAGCTCATCGAGTTATGTTGAGCTCAACATAACTCGATTTATGTGGAGTCCGTATTTATGTGGAGTAGCGCGGCCTCTGCTCTCGAAGTGACTATTCCTGACTCAACATAACTGAGCTGGCGTAGCGTGGCGTCCTCTTTAATCTAGGAGGTTCCCATGCTGCACGATTTGTTCCCACGATTTCATGAACGCTATGAGAGTTCGCGCTGTGCCGCCGAACTGGAAGCGTTCGCCGTCTGGCTTGCCGAGCACGGCCACCTGCGCCATCCATTGCGGCTTCATCTTCGTCGCGCCAAGCAGGTGCTCGACGGTTGTGATCGTTTCCGCCCGGGAGAGATGTTCCACGAGGAGGACCTGAGGGTCGCGTTTGTCGTCGCGAATGCAGAGTCTTATTTGTACCTGTGCACTGGCCGCATCTTTACCCGGTTCCTGGCCGCGACCAATCGGCTGATTGCCGTGGAACACAGCGACGCGCTGAGCGTCTTGTGCCGCCGCTATCAGCGCTACTTGACCGAAGTACGAGGACTTTCCGCGCAATCGTTGAAGCACCACGGCTCGACCGTCAGCGATTTGCTTGCAAGAGGTTTGCCGCCAAATGGCGCTCTTTGCGACTTGACGGCCCACGACGTTGAAACCTACGTCCAGCGCAAGAGCAAGGAGAACAGCCGCGCGTCACTGCAGCATGTCGTAGCCCACCTGCGCGCATTCTTTCGCTACTGCGCCGACCAAGGCGAAGTCACCGTCGGGCTTGATGTCATCGATACGCCACGTGTGTATCGAGGAGAACTCCTACCCCGGGCGCTGGATTGGGCCACGGTTCGCAAATTGCTCGCCACGATCCGACGGCGCAGTCCCAGAGATTGGCGCGACTACGCCATTTTGCATCTGATGGCCTATTACGGCCTGCGCCCGTCTGAGGTGGCTGCGCTGCGGCTTGATTCCATCGATTGGAACGCAGGTACGCTCAGGGTCGAGCAAACCAAGACCCACTCCGTGCTCATTCTGCCGCTCGTCGAGCGAACATTGCGGTCGCTGCGCTGTTACTTGGAGCTCGCCAGACCGATCAGCGATTTGCCGCACTTGTTCCTGCGCATTCGCAGTCCGATAAAAGCCCTGAAGCACTACGGCATCATCGATGTCTTCAACTACCGGGCGGCGAAGAGCGGCCTGCCTCTTGATGGGGTCTCGTCCTATTCGCTGCGCCATAGCTTCGCAATGCGTTTGCTTCGACGTGGTGTCGGTATCAAGGCCATTGGCGATTTGCTCGGACACCGCAGTTTGGAGGCCACCTGTGTTTACTTGCGGGTCGATTCAGAAATGTTGCGCACGGTTGCACTTCCAGTGCCCACGCCAGTCAATGGAGGCCGCCATGATTGAGAGGGCAGCTTCGTTACCGCTGAAACAATGGGTGGCCAACTGGCTGACGCACCAACGCTCGCTGGGGCGCAGTTACGACGGCGCAAAGTGGATTCTCGAACACCTCCGAGACTTCCTCGCCGCGACCAACAACGCTGATCTCGATCAGACCGGCTTTGATTTATGGTGCCATTCCTTTTGCCATCTGGCCGCTACGACACGGCGGAGCCGCCAACTGGTCGTGCGCAAGTTCTGTCGCTACCGTCAGCGTACGGAAGCCGACTGTTTCGTTCCCGACCCACTGCACTTTGTCCGAATGACTCCATACCGCCGGCCTGTGATCGTCGAGCCAGAGCAGGTGGCACGACTGCTCGTGGCTGCCGACCAACTGGCGGCAGCGATCAATTCGCCGTTGTTGCCAGCGGTCATGCGCATGGCCGTGATCTTGCTTTACACGGCAGGACTGCGACGGGGTGAGTTGGTTCGCCTGACCTTGGCTGACGTTGAGTCCGGGGCTGGGCTGCTCCGGATCAGAGCTTCCAAGTTCCACAAGTCGCGACCGGTTCCGCTGTCACTGGACGCCAGCGATGCGGTGCGGGTCTATTTGCGGCAACGTCTCGCGACACCATTTAACTGCGCTCCCTGTGCGCCGCTGTTGTGTTGTGGCGCACACGGCCACCGCGGATACACAGGCGCCGGCTTGGCGCAGGCAGTCAATCGCCTGTTCGTCGTCGCGGACGTAAAGGACATCGAAGGGCGTCGACCACGGGTTCATGACATCAGGCACAGCTTCGCCGTGCAGGCGCTGATCCGCTGGTACCGCGACGGTGCCGACGTTCAATCCAACTTGCCCCGGCTCGCCATGTTCATGGGCCACGTTTCGATCGTGTCGACCGCCCATTACCTGCACTCCGTGCCGACCCTGCGCGAACTGGCCAGTGATCGGTTCGAAGCCGCCTTTGGCGATGTCGTTGCCGAGGCCACACCATGAAGAAGTATCAACCAACACAACTTGGCCGTGCCGTTGTTCGTTTCTTCCAGCAATACCTACCGACGGTGCGCGGCATGAGTCGTCACACGATTCAAAGCTATCGTGACAGCATGATTCTGTTCTTGGGGTTTGCCGCCAAGGACAGCCAGCGACCCATCGAATCACTCGAACTAGCCGACATCACCGCTGATCGGATTGGTCGTTTCCTCGCCTTCTTGGAGGCTGAGCGGGGCAACAGCATCTCGACCCGCAATGCGCGCTTGGCAGCGATGCATACCTTTGCTCGCTACCTTGTAAGCGACCATCCCGAGCAATTGGATGCCTTACAGCAAATCCTCGGAATTCCATTCAAACGAGGAGCGCAGGCGACCCCAATCGAATATCTGGAGAAGACGGAGATCGAGGCCATGCTGGGCAGCATTGATCGAAAGAAGCCATCCGGCAGGCGGGACTACGCGATGTTCTCTCTGATGTTCAATACGGGTGCCCGCGTGCAGGAAATCATCGATCTGCGGGTTCGAGATGTTCGAATCGAAACACCCTGCCAAGTTCGCTTCACGGGCAAAGGTAACAAGGTGCGCATTTGTCCGATCTGGCCGCGCATTGCCCGCCTCCTGCGGGAAATAATCGAGAACCAGCGTGATGATGCAAACGATCCAGCTGATCGACACGTCTTCCTCAACGTGCGTGGTGTCCCGATGACACGCTTCGGTGTTCGATACCTTCTGCGGCAGCACATCGCGCAGGGCGTGAACCTCGCACCGACATTGGCCGACAAACGGATTCACCCGCATTCTTTGCGCCACACCACTGCAATCCATCTGCTCAAAGCGGGCGTGGATTTCGCCACCATTAGCCAATGGCTCGGTCATGCCAGCCTGAACACCACCATGCGTTATGCGCGCGCCGACCTTGACCTGAAGCGTCAAGCGCTTGCACAAGTCTTTCCCGAGGTACTGGCGCCGGTCAAGGGCGGTGCCTTTGTCTTCCGCGACGACAACGTCATTGCTTGGCTTCGCCGGCTCTGATCGTTATGTGGAGTCATCGACCGACAGATCGGTGTGAATGCCCGTGCCGCCGAGTCTGCTCTCTCGCTACTCCACATAAATACGGACTCCACATAAATCGAGAATGAGCCTATCCAGACGGGCCAAACTTGCAGCAATGCGCCCCGCTTTGCCTTGCGCCTTCTCCGCCTCTAGCGCGTTGACCAGATCCACCGTCGAGATGAAGCGCACGCGCTTGTTGTGACGCGTTATCCCCTCAATGCCCAGTGCGGTGGCCAGATGCGTCTTGCCCGTACCCGGTCCGCCGATCAGCACCACGTTGTGTGCCGCCTCAGTGAATTGCAAACTCGATAGGACATTAATCAGCAGTCGATCCACGCGCGCGCTCTCGAAGTCAAAGCCCGCGAGATCACGATGCGCCGGGAAGCGTGCCTGCGACATCTGGTGAGCAATCGAGCGCATCGCCCGGTCCGTCTGTTCGGCCTCCAGCATGCGGGTGAGCACCCCAAGCGCGTGCTGTACGGTCACACTGCTCGGGCCATCGGTTTCCAGGATGTCGGCCCAGGTCGCAGTCATACCGTGCAGGCGAAGCGCTTTAAACTCATTGATGACGTCACGCATGATCGGCTCCCGCGTGCACTTCGCTGCGTAACCGGTCATAGCGGGCTGTGTCGGCCCGTGGCGGCTCGGCAAGCGTCATCGAGGCGGGAACACCTGCATTCATCAACGACGGCGGTGGCGGCCCCGCAGAGAGCCGGGAAATAACGTTCACCACGTGCTCGGCACTCACCATCGCCCCACTCTTAGCGCTCTTGCCGCCCGCCCCCTCCAACATCAATTCAACGGCGACTATTACCGCCTCCAATCCCGCCACCGGTACTACTGCGAGCACCTGCGCCATGATCCGGTCGCCGCCGTCACGCCGGAGCAGTTGCCCGCTCAGTGCTTTGAGCGCGCTGGGCATCTCGGCAAACGGAGCCCCATTTCGCAGTGCCCCCGGCTTACGCTGTACGAGCGGTATGTAGTGCTGCCAGTCGTAGGCGGTGCGGCCTCGATTGGCTAGCAGCCTGTCGGACTTAAGCTTCAAGCCGCTTCGCTACGCTGTACTTGCGGCTGTTGTTGCTTAATATTCAGGCATCAATCGTAAATTCAGGGT
>JAYVPF010000066.1:0-9074 GCA_043757535.1 Burkholderiales bacterium | reverse complement strand
GCTCTTTCTTCTTCGTGCCGAGATTAAAGCGATCAACAAACGGACGATCTCCTTCGCTCGATGCGCCCGGCCCCTCAAGAAAAATCGATTCCCCGTCCGGCGCAATCAACAATCGCGATTGGCCTGCCGCGTCCATCGCCATCACGGGCGAACCGGGGTTGTTGTAGCGATCCTCGCTGGAGAAATTCGCGAGCAAATCGGCTGCCTTGCCCGGAGCATCGGGGGCGACACGCCACGATTTCGCAGCGCGCGTTTTCCACCAGTATTCGGACACGATAGCCAGATCACCGCGCGCCCACTGCGCACCTGAGTATCGTGTGGCAATCTTGATCAACTCACGCGGCTTGTCGGTAAACGGCGCGGCGTGCGCGAATACGCTGTCGCGAAACTCAGCCGCTTTTGCTTGATCACCACCATCCAGCGCTTCCGCCCACACGAGCGTTGCAGGCACGTCAGCACGCCAGCCGATATCACGTACGCCATTAGATACCGAATCGTTCCCCGGCGGCAGCCCCTCTTCCAGTGGCAGTTTGGCGACGGTGTGTACAACCTTTCCGGGCGCAAGTCCGGTCAGATCTTGCACTTCAATCCGGTGCGGAAATGATCGCGATTCGACAATGTAGGAGTACGGACGCTCAATCGATTGCGTCAGCAGATATTTGCCATCCGGCGACACGCTGGCACCCGCGATTCTGTCTGGCTCGCCGACATTTTTTGCATTACCTGCGAGATCGATGAACGCCAATTGCACCAGCGTGTAGTGATCAAACGTTTGCGCATCGTTTTCGTTCTTGAGTAGGTCTTGCAGCGTGCGAATTTGTCGCTGCGCGCCATCGGTCAGTGCGTCCTGTGAATTCGGGCCTTGCGGAACCAGTGTGCCCGTTGGCGCTACGCCCTGCCCTGATGGCCGCAAGCGCACGAGCAAATTCTTGCTGTCCGGCATCCAGCTAAAGCCGCGCCCGTAGACGGTGTTGAGTGATTGCAACGAGATTTTTTTCGCAGTGTGAGTCTCGATTTGAATCAGCCACAGCTCAACGCCATTAGTCTCCGACACATGCGTGAACGCGATGGAGCGCTGATCTGGCGACCACGCCAAGCTCGCCAGTTTCAAATTCTTCGGCAACCCGCTGAGCCGTATCTCTTTGCGCGATTCAATTTCAAATAGCCACGCATCCTCACCAAATGAAAACCCGCTCTGGCTGTAAGTGCGTGGATTGATGCGCAAGCCCGCAAGCTTCAATTCCGGCTGCGCCACCTCGGTGATGCTTGGGAGCGTTGGCGTCTTCACCATCAACGCCAAATCACGCCGTGGACTCAGGTTCACGCTCGGCGCACGCAACTGCTCAACGATGGCCTGCAACGGTGCGGGAGGCACCTGATAGCCAGCAGATGGCTGAGCGGTCGCAGGACTAAAACTGTTGATCACAAAAGCTCCTGCAATCAGCGAATGAGAAACAAGCGAAAAAGTCGCTGACCGAGATTTTGAGGAACACATTAAATTTTGACCATTGCTGGAAACGTTCAGTGGTTGGCGGAGATTCAGCGTCCGCACGACTCTGTTGCAAATCGAAAGCGCGACGTCGCCAAGATTAAAACTGTGTTTTATCTTGAATGGCGAGCCAGTCGGCGCGCGTCTGCGCTGAGAAGTGCAGTTCGGTGGAACGCGTTAGCGCGAGTGAAACCTTACTTTGGTGCAGTACGCTCGGTGACAGCGGCCCGCTTCAGTGCCGCATCAGCTTTTCGCCGCGTGGACTGACGAATGCGGCCTAGCGATACATTTTCGCTGAAATCGACTATTGCCGAAATTCTCGCCTATGCCGCAATCGGAAACGCTTTATGCAAAAAGCTTATTCAACTAATCAAGTGCTGGCAGTGTTGAACGCCAAACCTCAATTGCGCACCAAAAAATTGCTAGTGATCTTTTTCTGTGCATTCATTGGCAATTTCAGTCCGAATTATCGCGCTCGCCCTGTTTTGCAGCATCGGGATTGCGTCGTGCCCATGAGATCAGACAACTCGTAGGGGTGGCACGGCAATTGCGAAAGAGAGCGCAACCCACCCCTTACCGCTGTCCACTTTGCGGGCGATGTGGGCGGTGCTTGAGACCTTGTTAGACAGAAACGCACACGTACCCAAATCATTAATTCGAACTGACCTTTCGGGAGAACACCATATGCCACACATTACCCGCCGCGGAGCGCTTAAGACGCTGACCGTCGCGCTTGTTTCAGCCAGCTTGGCAAGCCTTGCGACGGTAGCATCGGCGCAGTCCAAAGACCCGATCAAAGTCGGCATTCTGCATTCGTTATCGGGCACGATGGCGATTTCGGAAACTGTATTGAAAGACGTGGCTCTGATGGCCATCGAAGAGATCAACGCCAAGGGCGGCGTGCTCGGTCGCAAGCTGGAGCCAGTCGTCGTTGACCCGGCCTCCAACTGGCCTTTGTTCGCAGAAAAAGCACGCCAGCTAATCAGCAATGACAAAGTCGCGGTGACCTTCGGTTGCTGGACTTCGGTGTCGCGCAAGTCAGTGCTGCCAGTGTTTGAAGAGTTGAACAGCCTGCTGTTCTATCCCGTGCAATACGAGGGCGAAGAGCTCTCGAAAAACGTGTTCTACACCGGTGCTGCGCCTAATCAGCAAGCCATCCCCGCTGTTGAATATTTGATGAGCAAAGACGGCGGCTCGGCCAAGCGTTGGGTGCTGCTCGGCACCGACTACGTGTATCCACGCACGACGAACAAGATTCTGCGCTCCTTCCTCAAATCCAAAGGTGTGGCCGAGGCCGACATCATGGAGGAATACACGCCGTTCGGACATAGCGATTATCAAACCATCATCGCGAAGATCAAGAAATTCGCTGCTGAAGGCAAGAAAACCGCCGTCGTTTCGACCATCAATGGCGACTCCAATGTGCCGTTCTACAAAGAGCTCGGCAATCAGGGTCTGAAGGCGACCGACGTTCCCGTCGTCGCGTTCTCGGTCGGTGAAGAAGAGCTGCGCGGCGTTGACACCAAGCCACTCGTCGGCCACCTCGCCGCATGGAACTATTTCATGAGCTTGAAGAACCCGGCCAACACCGAGTTCACCAAGAAATGGGCTGACTACGCCAAAGCCAAGGGCATCGCTGGACACAAGGACAAACCGTTGACCAACGACCCGATGGAGGCGACCTACATCGGCATCTACATGTGGAAACAGGCCGTTGAAAAAGCCAAATCGACCGACACCGACAAAGTGATTGCCGCGATGGCTGGCCAAACGTTTAAGGCACCAGGCGGATTCACCTCGACAATGGACACGAAAAACCATCACTTGCATAAGCCCGTCTTCATCGGCGAAATCAAGGCTGACGGTCAGTTCAACGTGGTCTGGAAAACATCGGGCCCGGTGCGCGCCAATCCGTGGAGCCCGTTCATCGCGGGTAACGACGTGAAGAAAGACGTGCCGGACGGCAAGACAAAGATTTAGTCTGAAGTCTCAGGGTTGATTCAATAGTCAAACCATCCTCCGTGAGCCGGGCGCACGCTGCACTTAACATTGCAGGGGCCCGGCATTTTTTTGCTGGCGAAGGCTAAAGGGCATCTCTAAAAATACGTTTGTGGGGCGCATTGTGTCGTTGCGTCGTGCTCGCAATCCTCATGTACCAGAGCGTACATTCCGGTTGCTGCGCGCGCTGCGCCTAACACTGCATCCCCAGAAACAAATTTTTAGAGATGCCGTAAAGACGCCACATTTGCCGTAGATACCGCGTAATTGTCAGGAGAGTTATTTGTTACGACGCATCATTCTTTACTGCGCGTTGCTATGCGCCTGGCTATTGGCCCTATCGACCGCGAGTGCGCTGTCTCCTGACTCGGCGAAAGCCATCGCTGTCGGCGAAAACGATGACCGCATCAAGGCGCTCTCCGCTGCGCTCGTCACGCCCGATGACAATCTCTCCAATCTGGTCGACGCCCTGCTCGGCGACACCGCAAAAATTGCGGGTGATCAAGTGTTCATCGTCACCGATGGCAAAGCGATGAACGCTGCTACAGGCACCGAAACAGCGCTTCCGGCAACGGCCGAAGACGTGGTCAACAACAACCGCATGCGGCGAGCGCTAGACGCTGCAAAGGCCGCGTTTGGATTGTTTTCAGACAGCGTTCGTGTGCGCAATAACGCGATCACCGAACTCAGAGAATCCGCCGACGACAGCAAATTGCCGCTTATTGAGCGCGCGCTTGCTAAGGAAACCGACGCTTCGCTCAAGGCGAAACTCGAACAATTGCGCGCTGCGATGCTCATCGCGTCAAGCGACAAGCAAAAGCGACTTGACGCCATCGTTGCGCTCACGGCGAGCGCGCAGCCGAGCGTGAAGTCACTGCTTCAACAGCGCATGACCGCAGGCCGCGAGACCGATCCTGAAGTGCGTGCTGCACTAACCTCCGCGATCAAAACCGTTGAAGCTCGTCTGGCGTGGGGCGAGCGTCTCGGAGTCGTTTTTACGGGGCTGAGTCTGGGCTCCATTCTGTTTCTCGTCGCGCTGGGACTGGCCATCACCTACGGCCTCATGGGCGTCATCAACATGGCGCACGGCGAGCTGTTGATGATCGGCGCCTACGCCACGTATCTCGTACAAAATCTATTCCGGCAATTCATTCCGAGCGCGTTTGATTACTACATCATCGCCGCGATTCCTCTGTCGTTTCTGGCGGCTGCACTGGTGGGTGCGATTCTCGAGCGCACTGTTATTCGCTGGTTGTATGGCCGACCGCTGGAAACGTTGCTCGCGACGTGGGGCATTTCGCTGATGCTGATTCAATTGGTTCGCACTCTTTTCGGCGCGCAAAACGTTCCGGTCGAAAACCCGTCATGGCTGTCAGGTGGTGTCCATGTGTTGCCGAATTTGACACTGCCTTACAACCGCATCGCCATCATCTTTTTCGCGTTCTTCGTGCTCGCGGCGGTGTCGCTGCTGATCAGCAAAACTCGCCTCGGCCTCTTCGTCCGCGGCGTCACGCAAAATCGCAGCATGGCGGCGTGTATGGGCGTGAATACAGCGAAGATTGATACGTATGCTTTCGCGCTCGGCGCTGGCATTGCGGGGCTTGCAGGCTGCGCGTTGTCACAGGTCGGCAACGTCGGCCCCGATCTCGGTCAGGGCTACATCGTGGACTCGTTTATGGTGGTGGTGCTCGGTGGCGTGGGTCAACTGGCAGGCACGGTGTACGCGGGCCTCGGCCTCGGTGTGCTAAACAAATTCCTCGAAGGCTGGACCGGAGCGGTGCTCGCCAAGATCATCGTGCTGGTGTTCATCGTCGTCTTCATTCAGCGTCGCCCGCAAGGCATTTTCGCCCTCAAGGGCCGCAGCGCGGAGGCTTGATATGAGCACGCTATGTCCGTGTCCCTCCCCTTTCAAGGGGGAGGTTAGGAGGGGGATGGTTTTGGCAAGTGAAGATGTGAAAACGCCAGCCAAACCCATCCCCACCCCAGCCCTCCCCTTGAAGGGGAGGGAGCCAATCAGGCATCACACCGACCAAGGTAGCTACGTGCAATGAATACCGCAGATCTGCCGTTAGCCCTGAGTACACCGAGCCTGCTCACGCTGCGCGGAAAGATCGTCGTTGCCACCGTTCTCGCGATTCTGGTTGTCATCATTCCCGTGCTAAACGTGATGGTGCCCGCGACGAGCGCATTCCATATGTCGGACTACGCGGTATCGCTGCTCGGCAAAATCATGTGCTACGCGATCTGCGCGCTGGCGATGGACTTGATCTGGGGCTACACCGGCATCTTGTCGTTAGGTCACGGCCTGTTCTTCGCGCTCGGCGGCTACGCAATGGGTATGTACCTGATGCGCCAGATCGGCCGCGACGGCGTGTACAAAAGTGATCTGCCGGACTTCATGGTGTTCCTCGACTGGAAGAGCGTGCCGTGGACGTGGGCGGGCAGCGAGTCGTTCATCTTTCAAATGATTCTCGTCGTAGCCGTGCCGGGTTTGCTGGCGTTTATCTTCGGCTACTTCGCGTTTCGCTCACGCATCAAGGGCGTGTACTTCTCGATCATCACGCAAGCGCTGACTTTCGCCGCGATGCTCTTGTTCTTCCGCAATGAAACGGGCTTTGGCGGCAACAACGGGTTCACCGATTTCAAGCGAATTCTTGGCATCCCGACTGCAACGTCGTCAATGCGTGTCACGTTGTGCGTGCTGACCGGCCTTGTCTTGCTGGGCTTCTACCTGATGTCCAAGGCGATCATCGCGAGCAAATATGGCCGCGTGTTGCAGGCCATCCGCGACGCTGAAGGACGTGTTCTTTTCACGGGCTACAATACACTTTGGTACAAGCTCTCGATCTGGACGTTGTCGGCCATGATGTGTGGGGTGGCTGGCGCGCTCTACGTGCCCCAAGTCGGCATCATCAACCCCGGTGAAATGAGCCCGGCGGCAAGTATTGAAATCGCCATCTGGACGGCCGTCGGTGGCCGCGCGACGCTCATCGGCCCAATCATCGGCGCATTTTTTGTGACCGGTGCCAAGAGCTGGTTCACCGTCGCTTTCCCCGAATACTGGCTTTATTTTCTGGGCGCACTTTTTATTGCAGTAACGTTGTTCCTGCCACAAGGAATCGTGGGCCTCGTGCGCAAATTGGCCGCTAAAGGTGGCGCGAAATGACACCCGATCTGCTGGAAGAAGGTGCCAGACGCCACGAGGCGTACCTTGCAAAACTTGCCGCTAGCCAAACCGTCGGCACGTCCGGCGGACAGTCCGCGAGCTACGGTCGCGTGGTGTCGGCATCCGATGAAGTCGACGTTGCGCATGGCGGCATTCTTTACGTCGACGACATCACCGTTTCGTTTGACGGCTTCCGCGCGCTGAACAAATTGACACTCAACATTGCGGTTGGTGAATTGCGCTGCATCATCGGCCCGAACGGTGCCGGCAAGACGACGATGATGGATGTCATCACGGGTAAGACCAAGCCCGACAGTGGCCGCGCTTTCTTCGGCTCCAACATTGATTTGTTGCGCCTACGTGAGAGCGAAATCGCCAGCCGCGGGGTCGGGCGCAAATTTCAGAAACCCACAGTATTCGAGCAACTTAGCGTATTCGACAACCTCGAACTCGCGCTCAAAATGGATCGTCGCGTCCGCGCGTCGTTGATGCACAGACTCACGTCCGCTGACTTTGATCGCATTGCTGAAATGCTCAACCTCATTCACTTGCGCGACGGCGGCGCTCGCACGGCGGGCGACCTCTCGCATGGCCAGAAGCAATGGCTTGAGATTGGCATGTTGCTGATGCAAGACCCAAAGCTTCTGCTGTTGGATGAGCCCGTCGCTGGCATGACTGATGAAGAGACAGAACGCACGGCAGAACTCTTCCTCTCGCTCGAAGGGTCGCATTCGTTGGTGGTTGTTGAGCACGACATGAAGTTCATCGGCGAACTGGTCAATGGCGGCCAGCGCGAAAAGAAAAAAATCGTGACCGTGCTGCATGAAGGTAGCGTGCTCGCAGAAGGCGCGCTTGCTGATGTGCAGGCCAATGAGCGTGTGGTGGAGGTGTATCTTGGTCGCTAGGCGATGTGTAGGAGCGGCTGTGCCGCGACCCAACTCAACACGGGCAAAGGATGGTCGCGGCAGAGCCGCTCCTACAGGGACTTCATCATGCTTGAACTAAAAGACGTCAACCAATACTACGGCGGTTCGCACATTCTGCGTAACGTGTCGCTCGACGCCAAGATCGGCGAGATCACCGTTGTGCTCGGACGAAACGGCGTGGGCAAAACGACGATGCTCAAAAGCATCATGGGGGTCGTTCCGATTAAAGCGGGGAGCATTACGCTCGATGGAAAAGCAATCCACAAGAACACATCCTACGAACGAGTTCGTCAAGGTATCGGCTTCGTGCCGCAGGGTCGCGAAATCTTCGGTCGCCTGACCGTCGAAGACAATCTGAAAATGGGCCTCGCGTACAAGTCAGCGAGCACGCAAATTCCCGCTGAACTCTATGAACTCTTTCCCGTGCTCAAGCAAATGCTGGGGCGTCGCGGCGGTGATTTATCGGGCGGCCAGCAACAGCAGCTCGCCATCGCACGCGCGCTCGCGGCAAACCCGAAATTGCTGATCCTCGACGAACCGACCGAAGGTATTCAGCCAAGCGTCATCAAGGACATCGGACGAGTTTTACGCCTGCTCGCGGATCGTAAAACGATGGCAATCCTGCTCGTCGAGCAGTACTACGATTTCGCAGCTGAACTGGCTGATCAATACATCGTGATGGAACGCGGCGAAGTCATCAAACGTGGTCACGGTGGGGACATGGCAGCCGACGGTGCCCGCCAGCTAGTCTCGATTTAGCAAAAAATCAACCATCAAGTCGCGCACGCGATCGAACATATCAGCACCCGTCATTGTGGCGCAACCCTCTGCGCGAGCTGCCGCGATCAGTGGCGATACAGCAGGCGCAGTGATCACGCAGCCGACGAAAATCGCGGCGTTGAGCTTCGTTACGTCGACAGGGTACGGGTCGCCCTCCTTCATGCCCATTGGCGTCGCGTTGAGCACGATGTCGTAGCCAGTCGGATCGGTTGAGCCGTGCGTCACCGGCGCTCGCCTCAACCAGTTCAAACGATCAATCAACGTCGTGCGCCGCAGCTTGCTCGTATCGGCAAGCGCGAGGGACGACACACCTGCGATCAACAGCGCGTGCGCAACTGCAGAGCCCGCACCGCCTGCGCCGACAAGCAGCGCGCGCTTGCCGCGCGGGTCGCAGCCGTTGTCGCGCACCGCCTCGATGAACCCCAATCCGTCAAACATATCGCCGTGCCACGAGCCGTCGGCGTTGCGCCGCATCGTATTCACAGCGCGTAAAAACGTGGCGCGCTCCGAGGTCGTCGCGCAGAGCCCGAATGCAGCGAATTTGTGCGGAACTGTGACGACAATGCCGTCGACGTTTTGCGCATGCGAAATGCCCGCATGCCACGCCGACAAGCGCTCCGGCGCAACATGCGCAGGCACCACAATCGCGTTGTGCCCGCGCTCCGCAAACGCCCGAGTCACGCCCGCAGGCGACTTGACCTGAGCGATCGGATCT
>JAYVPF010000065.1:0-32792 GCA_043757535.1 Burkholderiales bacterium | reverse complement strand
AGCACCATCAGGATGCTCTTGCCGCTGCCCTGCGTGTGCCAGATCACGCCGCCTTCGTTCTGGCGCACGCGCTCCTGCGCCGCCTTCACGCCGACATACTGATGCGGGCGCGGCACCTTCTTGACCCCACCGTCGAAAATGATGAAGTTGCGCATCAGATCGAGCAGGCGGTGCTTGTCGCACATCTCGGCGAGTGGCCTATCGAGCAAAGCGCCAGCGGTCAGCGGGCTGTCGTCCGATGCCTTCCACTCAACAAAGAATTCCGCACGGGTGGTGGCGGTGCCGTAGCGCAGCCCTTGCGCGTCGCTGCCCGCAAACACGAACTGCACCGTGCTGAAAAAGCCTTTGTTAAAAATCTCTTCCTGATTGGTGATGAGCTGATGCACGCCATCGCCTACCTCCACCGAACTTCGCTTCAGCTCAATCACCGCAATCGCAATCCCGTTCAGGTAGATCACCACATCGGGACGGCGCTCGTAACCACCGCGCAGCGTCACTTCCTCGGCAATAGCGAAGTCATTGTTTTCCGGGTGCTCCCAATCCACCAGATGCACCGTTTCGTGCGGCTGCCCCACGGCAATCTGCACCGGCACACCGTAGCGCAGTAGCTGATAGGTGCGCAGGTTCGCCTGATACAGCGTGACCCCCGTGGTGTCCGCCGCTGCCATCAGCTTTTGCAGCGCAGCAGAAATGTGCGCGTCGGAATACCCACGCGATTTCAGATTCGCCCGCAACACGTCCTGCTCAATGCAGCGATTGTTATCGCGCTTTTTCCATTCGCCCAGATAACGGTAGCCGAGGCAATCCTCGCGGAGAGCGTCCGTGAATAGCGCGATCACGCGGGTTTGCGTTTTGCGTTCGGAGCGTGGCTGTTCAGGCATGGTCACTCTTGTTTGGTTTGCGGCGAGCTGGAGCGCGTCGGTAGCTCTGCTTCGTTCGACTAACGTTGGTCACAGCTTGGGTGTTCGTGGTTTTCTCAACCTCGGCGAATGCGGCGAACGCGGCACCTGTTGCAATGGCTTCATTTTCTTCAACTGACTCGCCGCTGCTTCAAAATCGGCATCGATTCGCTTCGGCGCTGCATCTTGCTGCGCGCGGTAGCGGGCATACTCAAGCTCTGCTTTTTCTTTCGCAGAATCGGCGGACACTTTCCCGGCGTGGGTCAACACCTCACGCCCGGAGATTTTCAGAAACTCATCGAGCTTGGTAATCGAGTCGCGCATCAACATGGGCTTGCGCTCCAGCGCCTGCAGCTCCGCGTACTCGATGTACAGATTCACGATCCGGCCCAGCACCTGCAATTCATCTTCCTGCAGGTAATTTTTGGCAATCGCCACATCGCCTTTGCGCACAACGCCGCTCGCGCGCGTGCTTTGCAGACCCATGAATGGCTTTGACGCATCCGCCCGATGATTGACGACCTCAGCGGCGGTGTGCCCATGCACCGCCCAATGCATCTTGTTTTGCACCGTCGCAAAAAACTGCTCGGACGCCGCCGCGTCCGGCGTGTAATCCACGCTGGTGGCATAAATATCGAGCACCTTTTGGTAGAAGCGCCGCTCGGACGAACGAATGTCACGAATCCGTTCCAGCAGCTCGTCAAAATAATCGGTCTGGCCTTTGCCCGGCGGGTTCTTCAGCCGTTCGTCGTCGATGGTGAAACCCTTCACCAGATATTCGGTGAGCCGCGCCGTTGCCCACTGCCTGAACTGCGTGCCGCGCCGGCTGCGCACCCGGAAACCCACCGCCAGCACGGCCTCCAGCCGATAGTGGCGCAGCTTGCGCGACACCTCGCGCCCGCCTTCCAGTCGAACTTGTAAGTAATCCTTACAGGTTGCCTGCTCCTGCAGCTCACCCTCGGCAAACACCGCCTTCAAGTGCAGCGTTACGTTTTGCGGCGTGGTCTGAAACAGCTCCGCCATCTGCGTCTGCGTCAGCCACAGCGTCTCATCAACGAGGCGGCACTCGATTCGCGTGCGTCCGTCCTCGCTAAGGTAGAGCAGCATTTCCGACTGCGGCACGGGCTGATCGCTCACGACTTGGCCTCTGCCGCTGATTGATCGGTGGTTGTCACAAGCCGTGTTTTTCCCGTCAGGAGTTCCTGCATCATGCCTTGCTTGAGGGCGCGGGTTTTGGTGAATCGTTGCACAAGCGCTGCCAGTTCCGTGTCCATGTCGGTGAGTACGGCGGCGATGGCGGTTTGTTCGGGGAGGGGTGGGATGGTCAATTCGATGGCCGCGAGTGACGCAGCGCCAATGTGTACGACGGCATCTCCTTGCCCGCGACTTGCCTTTTGCTTCTGAATGGGCGCACTGTTGAGGTAGTAGCCAAGGAATTTTGCGTCTGACGCGTCTGGACGAAGAATCACAATATCGCCGCTGGCGTAGGCTTCGCAATCGTGAACAAAGGCTACCGACTTACCAATCTCTTCTTTCGTTTCTCCCGAGCCCGCGAAAAGTAAATCTCCATGTCGCATCGGGGTTGCGGACGTAGCGACCGATGCCGATAAAAACGAGTTGAACGCCCGGACGACGTCGTTGTGATGCGTGTATATCTCGCCGTAGCGGACACACGGAAGGTGACCGCTCATGGCCTCGTCTTTTTTCACTCCGGAACCTTTGAGGAAAGTCCCCAAACTGCCCAATCGCTTCGCCTCCCACTCGCCGTGGAAGCCGGGGAGGCGGGTTTGGCCGGTGAGAAGTTGCTGCATGACGGCCTGTTTGAGGTCGCGCTTCTTGGCGATAAGCCGCTCCAGCGCACCCAGCAGCGCATCTACATCACTCAACGCCGTCGCGATGGCGCGTTGTTCGTCGCGGTTTGGCGGAACAGCAATCTGCATCAAATTTACGATGGTGATGTAGATGTGTTTGATCGTTGAGCCGCCCGCGTCCTCGATCATCCGCTTTTGGTAGCGCGGACTCTCTAGTAGCATCTTCAAGAAGATCGGTTCAACTTTTTCGTTGGGCCGAATCACCGCCACGGACTGGTTGATACAAACTTGTGCGTCCCCTACCAAAGCAAGGCGGCCAAGCGACCCGTCCTTGGTGAGCAGGATGTCGTTCTTCTTCGGTTTACTTTTCGGTGAAAGGAGCGTGCGGTAAGCCGCTTCGGTTGTCTTTCTCGCGGTTTCGAGTTGGATGCGCCCTTCGTTGATGTCCGCCGCCGTAATCATGTAGATGCCGTAATCCACGGTTGGCATAGGGTTCGTGAACCCGTACGAAATGAAGGCGAAGTATTCCTCCAATTTCCCGCATTCCCACAGCTCCGGAATGACGCCCACCTCGGTCTGCTTGTATCCGGCTTTCACTTCCACGCCGCACCCATCTTGGCGGGGTAGGTACGCGTTCCCATCTGGGGCTCGTCGTTCCCAGACTTGTGGCTCGTCATGGCTTGTCCGCTTTCTTGCTTTCACTCAGTTGTTGGACGATCCGGTCCGTGGTGAGTGTCTGCATTTGGCGGATGGCAATGGCGTTGAGCCGCTTGATTCGGTCGCCCTGCGAGAGCGCCATGTGGATGAACTCAGCGTTCATGCCTTCAATGTTCGCCAGCACCAGCAATTGCTCGATGGTGGCATGGTCGCGCATGTTGCCATCGAGCTCGGGGTTGGCGGCGCGCCACTGTCGTGCGGTCTGCCCGAACAACGCCACATTGAGCAGATCGGCCTCGGTCGCGTAGGTGATGGCAGCTTGCGCAGGGGTGATTTCGGGCGGGATCAGATGTGTCTTGACGGCATCGGTGTGGATGCGGTAGTTGAGCTTTGAGAGTGTGCGGTTGAGATTCCAAGCTAGCGAGAGGCGGCGGCTTTCGTCGTCCTTGAGGCGGCGAAATTCCTTCACGAGATAAATCTTGAATTCGGGGCTAATCCACATGCCGAACTCAAAGGCGATATCGGGGTGTGCGTAGGTGCCGCCGTAACGTCCCGCTGTCGCTTTCAGGCCGATAGCGTTGGTTTTTTCAACCCATTCCTTGACGCTGATCTTGTAGCTATTGAGCCCGGCCTGACTTTTAATTGTGGCGAATTCGCCGTAATTAAAACCGGGGTTGAATACGGACTCCCAAATGCCCAAGAACTCGATCGTATTGCGATTGCGTAACCAGTCCGAGATGAAAAACTCGCCGTCCTTCGCCCGGATCATGTCGGTGAGCGAGAGGTAGTCGCCCGCTTCATTCGAGAGAATGGCAACCTCGGTGCCTTGAATATCGATTGTGGTTTTCTTGGGTTTTTTCATAGAATAAATCCCATCTTTTCGAGGTGCCCGTCCACTTTCGCGGCGCGTTCGGCGACATCAATGATGAGCTGCGGCAGCGGGGTAGCGTAGCGTTCACTGAGCTGGCGAATGCGGCCAGTGAGCGTTTGCGAAACGCGTTCGAGTTCGCCCTGCACGGCGGCGGCTAGCGTGGCCAGCCATTTATCGTCCACCACCAGCGACTTGATGTCGTTCTCGTTGAGCTTGCCGTACTGCTGCAAGAGCTTTTCCGTCAGGCTTTCCTGCGCGGTCTTGAGCGCAGCGCTGGCGGTCGCTTCGGCGTCCGCCAGCACGAGATAGTCCGCTAGCACCTTGCGCTCGTCCGCCGCCTCTTTGTCGCTCTTGATCGCCTTCAGCCGCGCAGCGACGCTGGCTTTGGTGAGTTTGTCTTTGTCGTTTTTTGCGTCTTCGAGCAGGTCACCTTCGCCGCTGTGTTCTTCGGCGATTTCTTCCATTTGCTGTTGGAGGGCGGCGATGTCGGCCTCCAACTTTTCAATCGCTGCCTGCTCGTGGGCGAAGTAGCGATTGATGACCAGCGCGGACGGAATCAGCTCGGTTTTGTACTTCTTTTTGCCGATTGTGAAGTCGGGCTTTTCTTTGATTTTTTTGCTTTTGTCGTCGACGATGAGCCGCGGCTTTGCAGCCTGAATCCAGCCATTGCAGCCATCAGCGGCGATGAGGTAGCAGTCGTCCTGCATCGTCTCGGCCCAGTAGTCCATGAGGTGCTGGTAAATGTCGTAGTGGTCGAGCAGGGGCGCGGTTGCGAAGGCGGCGAGCAGGTCTTCGGAGAGCGTTTCGATCAGGGCTTTGGGGTGACTGCTGGCGTCGTCAGCGGCGAAACCTCTCAGGCGCGGCGTGTTGGTGGCCTTCCACTTGGCGAAAAGTTTGTCGACATCGGTTTTGAACGCGGTGAATTCGGGGTGGCCGAAGATGATGGGTTTGACGTCGGGGCTGGTCAGGTCGCAGTAGCCCGCATAGGTGGATGGCCTGAACAGCGCAGCACGCACGGCGGGGATGACCTGCCAGTAGCGGTCAAGCGCGTCAATGTCGCGCTCCGGGATGCCGCCGCGCAGGTGGCCGTTGATGTCCTGAATGTCTTCGGGCTCGGTGCTGTCGATGTAGCGCGGGAGGTTGAGGTTGTAGTCGTTCTTCGCGTCGCTGATTTCGGCGACGGAGACCATGCGGGCATAGCGAGGAAGCGCTAGCTGGCGGGTGAAGGCGTCGACGATTTTGTGCACATCCTGATCGCGCAGGCGATTCTTCGGGCCGTCCTTGATGAAGCCCTTGGCGGCGTCGATCATGAAAATGCCTTTGCGGGCGTTGGCGTTCTCCTTGTCGAGCACGAGGATACAGGCGGGGATGCCGGTGCCGTAAAACAGATTGGCGGGCAGGCCGATGATGGCCTTTAAGTAGCCGGAGCGCACCAGCTGCTGGCGGATCACGCCCTCGGCATTGCCGCGAAAGAGCACGCCGTGCGGCAGGATGCACGCGCCTTTGCCGGTGCTCTTGAGCGAGCGGATGATGTGCAGCAGGTAGGCATAGTCGCCCTGCTTGGCGGGCGGCTCGCCCCACGGGAAGCGCTGGTACGGGTCGTTGGAGGGCGTGAGGCCAGTGCTCCAGGTTTTGTCGGAGAACGGCGGATTGGCGACCACTCGGTCGTAGGTGCGGAGCTGCTCACCATCCTTGAATTTCGGCGCGGCCAGCGTGTTGCCCGACTGGATGTTGGCGGTCGGAAAGTCGTGCAGGATCATGTTCATGCGCGCGAGACCGGCGGTGGTGACGTCCTTCTCCTGCCCCTCCAGCGTGATGTGTTTGCCCGCCTGATCGGCCACCTTCAAGAGCAGCGAGCCAGAGCCGCAGGTGGGGTCGTACACCGTGGTGGATGCCTTGGCATTCTTTGGTGAGATGTCGATGACCCTGGCCATAATGCGGCTGACTTCGGAGGGCGTGTAGAACTGGCCCTTGCTCTTGCCGCTCTCAGAGGCGAAGTGGCGCATGAGGTACTCGTAAGCGTCGCCCAAGATGTCGTCGTTATCGGCGCGGTTCTTCGAGAAATCGAGTTCGGGCTTCTCAAAGATGCTGACCAGGTTGGTGAGGCGGTCTACGCGCTCTTTACCGTCACCGAGTTTGTTCGGGTCATTGAAGTCGGGGAAGTCGCTGCGGGCGAGACGGGCGTTGGCGTCGATCAGCGGCTGGATAACTTGAGTGTTGATCTTGTCGCCAATGTCGCTCTTGCCTTTGAGCGTGATCATGTCCTTGAAGCTTGCGCCTTTTGGGATGGTGACGGCGGGCGAATAGGCGTTCGAGTTGCCGTATTTGTCGGAGATGTATTTGATGAACAGCATGAACAGGACATAGTCCTTGTACTGGCTGGCATCCATGCCGCCGCGAAGTTCGTCACAGGTGGCCCAGAGGGACGAGTAGAGGTCGGATTTTTTGATGGCCATGGGCGTGCTGCGGGGACGGGGAAAGCGCGGGGCGGATGAGCGTGCAATGTACAGCAGCGTTGGACGTGGCGGCTCAATCACTGGGGGGACGGGATCAGAGTCTTGGGTGCCGCGGTCTATCAGCAGCCGTGGTCGCTGGATGGGATGGCGCGGATAGAGCGGACAGCTTGCGGCGCTCTCGCCGCTTTATTGCCCAAAGGAAACGCAGACTAATGTCATCCTGAGCACGGCGAAGGATCAGGTGGTGCGCGAGAACGGCTACAAATTATTGAAATCATTGCATGCCACCAGATCCTTCGCTGCTGCTAAGGATGACCGATTGAATAAATCCGCGCCTCCTGAAGGAGCAGCTTCCGGATTCAACAAGGATGGTTGGTGCATCAGAATTGCCGATCAGCTTTCTAGGGAAAGCGCCGCTGAATGGGGGCTGAATCTCGAAAGCGCTAATTATCGACAAATCAAAATATCTAGCGCTAGCCCACGTAAACATTGGGCTGACAGCGAAAAGCTACTGTGCGATATCTGGCCCCGTCTTCAGCGAAGTTCACGAAAAAACTAAGCCAACCACCGCTTCCGTCGCCGATAGCTCTTCACGTCGCGAAACGATTTTCGCTCGCCAGACGACACGCCAAGGTAGAACTCTTTCACGTCTTCGTTGCTGGCGAGTTCTTTGGCGTCGCCGTTCATCACGACGCGACCGCTTTCCAGAATGTAGCCGTAGTCGGCGTATTTGAGCGCGACGTTGGTGTTTTGCTCGGCGAGCAGGAAGCTCACGCCCTCCTTGGTGTTCAGGTCTTTGACGATCTCGAAAATCTCGGCGACGATCTGTGGCGCTAAGCCCATGCTCGGTTCGTCGAGCAGAATCATCGAGGGCTTGGCCATCAGCGCGCGACCGACAGCCGTCATTTGCTGTTCGCCGCCTGAGGTGTAGCCCGACTGCGACGTGCGCCGCGTTTTTAGGCGCGGGAAGTAGGCATAAACGCGTTCTAGCTCGGCTTTGATTTCGGCACGCGAGAGCTTCCTCGTGTACGCACCCGTGAGTAGATTTTCTTCGACGGTCAGATGCGAAAAACAGTGACGGCCTTCCATCACCTGACATACGCCCATGCGCACCAAATCGTTGGTGGTGAGTTTGTCGGTGCGCTTGCCGTCGAACTCGATGGAGCCTTTGGTCACGTCGCCGCGCTCGGTGCGCAGCAGGTTCGAGACGGCTTTCAGCGTGGTGCTTTTACCCGCGCCATTGGCGCCCAGCAGCGCGACGATCTTGCCTTTGGGGACTTCGAGCGACACGCCCTTCAACACGAGAATGACGTGGTCGTAGATGACTTCGATGTTGTTGACGGATAGGTAGGCTGACATGCTGTTCTCGGTTAGGGTGAGACGGTTCGTGCTCCGCTAGTGCTGCTGCAAGCCCTCTCACCCTAACCCTCCCGCAAGGGGAGAGGGGCCTTCGACGACGCTCCCGCGCTGGCGGGAGCTGGCCGATTAACCTGCTGCGCAAGCTGGCGTGAGCTTCTTTTCCGCTGCGTACTTCGCAGACGATTCGGCGACCATTTTCTGAACCATGGCGCGGTCGCCCGTGATCCAGTTTGGCGTCACGGCTTTCCATGCAGTGCCGTCCCACGTTTGCACTTTGGTGGCACCGGAGCCTTCGTGGTCTTGACAACTTGTCTTAACGACAGGGAACATGTTGGTCGCACCGAGTGCTTTTAGTCGCGCTTCATCAATGTTGATGTTCTCCAGTCCCCAGCGAATTTGCTCACCGGTGACGACCTTACCTTTGCCATATTTATTCTGCGCATTGCGAATCGCCTCAACCCACAAAATCGCCGCCGTGATGCCGCGCACGTGGTAGACGGAGCCGATGCGATCTTTATCGGACAGGTTGCCCTTGCCCGCTTTGTAGACCTTGTTGCGAATGTCGTCGATCACCGGGAAGTTACCTGGAGAGGTGAACGTCATCGTGCTGTAGCCCTTTGCGGCATCGCCCGCCGGAATGGTGTCCTCCTGTGAGCCTGCCCACCATACGCCGAGCATTTTTTCGCGCGGGAAACCAACCCGTGCTGCGGTCTTGATGGCCACCGCGTTCATCACGCCCCAGCCCCACAAAATCACGTAGTCAGGATTGGCTTGACGAACTTGCAACCACTGTGAGTTTTGCTCGTTGCCGGGATGCGGCACGGGGATTTTGATGAGCGTGTAGCCGAGCGTTTTTTCATACGCTTCGAGCACCGGCAGCGGCTCTTTGCCGTAGGCGGAGTCGTGATACAGGTGCACGATTTTCTTGCCGCGCAGTTTCTCGATACCGCCTTCTTTGTCACCCAAATACTTAATCATGCCAGCGGCCTGTGACCAGTAGCTTGAAATCAGTGGGTACACGTACGGAAACACCGAACCATTGGCCGCGTCGGAGCGACCATAGCCGAGCGTGGTCATAGGTACTTTGTCGACCGCTACGCGATCAAGAATGCCGTATGCGATGCCTGTGCTGAGCGGCTCGACGAGGCTCGCGCCGCCATTTTTGCTCTTCAGGCGTTCGTAGCATTCCACGCCGCGCGATGCGTTGTACTCGGTTTCGCACTCCTCCCAGGCGATCTTGACGCCGTTGATGCCGCCCGTCATATTGACGAGATTAAAGTAATCAATGGCACCGCCGTAAAAACCGGTTCCGCCAGCTGCATACGCGCCAACGCGATACGACAGAATCGGGATGTATTGTTCTTGCGCCGATGCGAGCGAGGGCAACACGGTCGCAGCCGTAATAGCGCACCCGGCGAGTGTCTTGAGTAGTACCTTTAGTTTCATGGAACCTCCTTGGAATATTGAGTGGAGCAGTGAGCGGTAACTGAGGCCACTCGCAAAGCTGAAACAGCTAATGCGGAAACGGCCAGAGCCGTAATTTTTCTTTACCGATTTGCCACAAGCGGGCGAGGCCGTGGGGTTCGACAATCAGAAAGAAGATGATGAGCGCGCCGAACACCATCAGCTCCAGATTAGAGGTGACGGAGTTCGACAGACCGGTGTAATGCACGATGACCGATAGCAAAATGGGAAGCAGCACGATAAACCCTGCGCCCAGAAAAGAGCCTAGGATTGACCCTAGTCCGCCAATAATCACCATGAATAAAATACGGAACGATAAGTCAAGGTTGTACGCCTCCGGTTCGACCGTGCCGAGGTAGCAAAAGGCGTACAGCGCGCCCGCCACACCGCAATAAAACGAGCTTACGGCGAATGCGGTCAACTTGGTTTTCATGAGACGAAACCCGATGACCTCAGCGGCCACATCCATGTCGCGCACCGCCATCCATGACCGGCCCACAGTCGAGCGAACCATGTTCTTCGCCATCAGCGCCATCACGCACACAATGCCCAGCACCAGCAGGTATTTGTCCTGCGGCGTGGTGAATTGATAGCCAAAAATTTCGACTTGCTGCGCGGTGATCACGCCGGAGGAGCTGTTGTTGGTGAACCATGGCACTTTGGTCAAGCACCACACCACGAAGAACTGCGTGGCGAGCGTCGAGGCGGCCAGGTAAAAGCCACGAATGCGCAGGCTCGGCAGACCGAAAACAATCCCCACGATGGCGGCGCACACGCCACCTAGCGCGAACGCCACCAGCACAGGCATGCCCGGCACCCGCAGCATAAAGTTGTAGCTCGCGAATGCGCCGACCGCCATGAAGGCTGCGGTGCCAAGCGAGATTTGCCCCGCATAGCCGGTGAGAATGTTCAAGCCCAATGTGGCTAGCGCAAGAATCAAAAATGGAATCAAAATCGCTGAAAAAACGTACGCCGACGCGAACAGTGGCACCGCAACGAATGCGATGGCCAACAGCGCGAGCACGGCGTAGCGATCCTGCGCAATCGGGAAAATTTGCGAATCGTTTAAGTATGTGGTCTTGTACTGACCGGCTTCTCTGTAGATCATGCGTGTTCCTAGATTCGCCGAATAATTTTTTCGCCGAACAGCCCTTCAGGCCGCACCAGCAAAAATAGCAACGCCAGCACATACGGGAACCAGCCCTCGATGCCGCCGCCGACCATCGGGCCGATGTACACCTCGGCCAATTTCTCGGTCGCGCCGATAATCAAGCCGCCGACAATCGCGCCGGGCACCGAAGTGAAGCCGCCAAGAATCAACACCGGCAGGGCTTTCAGCGCGACGAAGGTCAGCGCGAATTGCACGCCGTTTCGCGCGCCCCAGAGCAGTCCAGCGACAAGCGCAACGAATCCGGCCACCGCCCACACCACGCCCCACACATGTTGCAGCGGGATGCCCACGGTCAACGCCGCCTGATGGTCGTCAGCCACCGCACGCAGCGCGCGACCGATTTTTGTTTTGTTGAACAGCAGCGCCAACGCGCCCACCAGCACCGCGCAAATGCCCGCTGCGATCACATCAAATTGCGACACCAACATGCCGGTTTTGTCCATCAATAATTCGATGGGTGTATCGGCAATACCCAGATCAAG
Source organism: Burkholderiales bacterium (assembly GCA_043757535.1). Classification (GTDB taxonomy): domain Bacteria; phylum Pseudomonadota; class Gammaproteobacteria; order Burkholderiales; family Casimicrobiaceae; genus Casimicrobium. The sequence goes on along the minus strand of JAYVPF010000065.1, from coordinate 21,622 downwards.
CATGCGCACGGTCGAGCCCCAAATGAGCTGCGCCAAGCCTTCGATAAAAAACGTGAGCCCTATGGTCGCCATGAACAGCGTGATGTCGTGTTGATTGACCAGTGGCCGCAACACGATTTTTTCAATCGCCAGCCCAAGCACCACCATCACCACCATCGTCAACAGGATCGCCACCCACAGCGGCATGCCCAAGGCCTCCAGTCCCACTGCCGTGAGTGCCGCAAAAAACACCATCGCGCCTTGCGCAAAGTTGAACACGCCTGAGGCTTTGTAAATCAACACAAAACCCAGCGCGACGAGTGCATACATCACGCCCGAGAGCAAGCCGCCGATGAGGACTTCGAAGAAGAATTGCATCGCTAGTGCGCTCCCAAATAAGCTTTGATGACATCTGGGTTGTTGCGAACCTCGTTCGGGGTGCCGTCGCCGATTTTCTTCCCGTAGTCGAGCACTACCACGCGATCAGAAATATCCATCACCACGCCCATGTCATGTTCGATCAACACGATGGTAGTGCCGAACTGATCGTTAGTGTCGAGCACGAAGCGGCACATGTCCTGCTTCTCCTCCACATTCATGCCAGCCATCGGCTCGTCGAGCAGCAGCATCGTGGGCTCGGCGGCAAGCGCGCGCGCGAGTTCCACGCGCTTTTTGATGCCGTACGGCAAGCGTGCCACTGGCGTTTTCCGCACCGATTGCAGTTGCAAAAAATCGATGATCTCTTCGACCTTTTTACGGTTCTCGATTTCTTCGCGGCGGGCGCGACCGAACCAGAACGCTTGTTCGATGAAAGTCGATTTGAATTTCAAATTGCGACCGGTCATGATGTTGTCGAGCACTGACATGCCCGTGAATAACGCGATGTTTTGAAACGTACGGGCGATACCGTGTTCGGCCGCCTCATGCGTGTTCATGTCGCGGCGCTGTTCGCCGTGAAATGTGATAGTGCCTTCTTGCGGAGTGTAGACGCCGTTGATGACGTTCAACATCGAGCTTTTGCCCGCGCCATTCGGCCCGATGATGGCGCGTATTTCGTGTTCACGCACGTCGAACGAAATGTCAGTCAGCGCTTTGACGCCACCAAACCGTAAGGAAATGTTGTCAACTTTGAGAATGACATCGCCAATCTTTCTCGCGTCGCTCATGCGGCTGCTTTCGTCACCGCCGGAAAGCGTTTTGCATCGCTCAATTTCAGATCTGCCGCAATGCTGCCGCTGCGGCCATCCTCAAATTTCACTTTGGTATCGATGTGCTGTACGGCTTTGCCGCCGTACAGCCCGTCCAGCAACAGGGCGTATTTCTCCGCCACAAAACCGCGACGAACCTTTCGTGTTCGTGTCATTTCGTCATCATCGGGATCGAGTTCTTTGTGCAAAATCAAAAAGCGCGCAATCTGCGAATGCGAAAGCTCGCCTTCAGTCGCGAGTTCCGCGTTTACCGATTCGACGCATTCCTTAATCAGCGCATACACCTCGTCTTTGCCCGCGAGATCGATGTAGCCCGAGTAGACAAGATTGCGCCGCTCAGCCCAGTTGCCGACCGCCGTCAAATCGATATTGATGAAGGCCGTGACTTTATCTCTATCGTGGCCAAAGCACACTGCCTCTTTGATGTGCGAGAAAAACTTGAGCTTGTTTTCGATGTAGTTCGGAGCGAACATGGCACCGGTTGAAAGGTGACCGACGTCCTTGGCCCTATCAATAATGCGCAGATGCCCCTCGCTGTCGAACACACCAGCGTCGCCCGTATGAAAGTAGCCGTTGGCATCGATGGACTCCGCCGTTGCATCGGGGCGCTTGTAATATTCCTTGAGCACCATCGCGCCTCGCACCATCACCTCACCGTTGTCCGCGAGCTTGACTTCCACGCCCGGTGCCGCAGAGCCGACGCTATCGAATTTGATCTGGCCATCGGGCTGCAAGCACACGTAAGCGCAGGTTTCGGTGGAGCCGTAGAGCTGTTTCAGATTGATGCCGATGGAGCGATAAAAGCGGAAGAGATCGGGGCCAATCGCGGCACCCGCCGTGTAAGCCACTCGGATGCGGCTCATACCCAGTGTGTTCTTAAGCGGGCCGTAGACCAGCATATTGCCCAGCGCGTAGAGCAACCTGTCCTTCGCGCTCACCGGTTTGCCGTCCATGATGTCCGCGCCGCAACGCTTGGCGACCACCATCAGCGAGTCATACAACCAGCGCTTGATGCTGCTCGCGTCCTCCATTCGAATCATCACATTGGTGAGCACGCTTTCGAACACGCGGGGCGGTGCGAAGTAATACGTGGGCCCGATTTCGCGCAAGTCCGTCATCACCGTCTCCGCTGATTCCGGGCAATTGACTGTGAATCCGGCAACCAGAAATTGTGCATAGCTGAACAGATGGTCACCCACCCACGCCATCGGCAGATACGACAGCACGTTGTCGGTCGCCACGAGGTGATCAAACTGCACGCCGCCCTGCGCCGCCGTGATAAACGCCTGATGCGTCTGGCAGACGCCTTTTGGCTTGCCCGTGGTGCCGGAGGTGTAGAGCATGACGGAAATATCGGTCGCTTGACCACGCGCCACTTCAGCGTCGAAAAAGCCGGGATGCGCCACATCAAATTCATCGCCTTTGGCACGCAACGCCTCCAGACTCATCAAGCCCGGTGCGTTGTAGTTACGCAGGCCACGCGGATCAGCAAAGATGATGTGTTCAATCTGCGGAAGCGTGTCGCGCGCTTCGAGCAGTTTGTCGACCTGCTCCTGATCTTCGACGATGGCGAAGCGAATCGCGGCGTTTTCCAGAACGAAGGTCATTTCAGCGGCAACGGCGTCCTGATACATCGGCACTGCCACACCCCCGAGCGACTGGGCGGCCGCAAACGCCATGTAGAGCTGGGGCCGGTTATCACCAATGACGGCCAGATTATCGCCACGTTTGAAGCCGAGCGCCGCCAGACCCATCGCCATTGCGCGCACTTCGGCAGCGGTGTCGCGCCACGACCACGTCTGCCAGATGCCCAGATATTTTTCGCGCAATGCGGGCGCGTCGGGGCGCAGCAACGCGTGTTGGGACAGCAAGCGCGGAAAAGTATCGGCGGCCGCCGAAGCACTGGTAACAGACATATTGTGTCAATCCTCCTCGTCCCACGGACGCAGCTGCGACTAATTTATCAGTCATGCACTGCACGATGCGCAGGTTCGCAAACAAAACCGACGCTCCGGTCGAGAATGTTTGAAGTATAGGTCTTATATAAGACTTAAGTGTCAAGGGTATTCCCGCGCGAGTGCAATCCAGCCGATACACTGTTGACCAAAACACGCATGACCGACTTCAAAGTCCAGTTTGTCGCCCAGACCGACTCCACCAACACCCAGCTCCTTCAGCGTGCCGTGCGGCGATCGTTGCACCGGCAGGTATTGGTCGCCGATGTACAGACAGCCGGACGCGGCCAGCGCGAACGGCAATGGCAGGCGAGCGCGGGCGACGCGGTACTGATGAGCATGGCGTGGGAGTTTGAGCGTACGCAACGGCTGGACGGGTTGAGTTTGGCAGTGGGGGTTGCCGTTCGTGGCGCGTTGGCCGCGCATCTTGGCAATCGCGCGAAACTCAAATGGCCGAACGACGTGCTGATCGACGAGTCGCACAAGCTCGCGGGCATTTTGATCGAAACGGTGCTCGGGCCTTTTTCCAAACGTACTGCCGTGATCGGGATTGGTCTTAATCTGCGTTCACCACGCCTCACGCCGGGTGTCGGGGCGCTGCCATCGATTGGGCTGGATGACGTCGCCGGTATTCGCCATTCGCGTGATGACGTGGTTGCGCTCCTGCTGATCGCTCTCGACGGCGCATTGACGCACTTCGCGAAATCCGGCTTTGCCGCTTTCCGGGACGAGTGGCTGGCGTCGTACGCCTACGCGGACAAAATGATTGTCGCGCGCCTCCCCGACGGTGATCAGATCAGCGGGCGCATTGTGGATGTTACGGGGCACGGGGCGTTGGTGATAGAAAGCGAAGCGGGTTTGCATACATTCGTCTCTGGGGAGGTAACGCTGCGTGCTTTTGGTTCTTGATATTGGCAACACTCGCCTGAAGTGGGCGGGCTTCGATGGAGACCGCATCATCACGCGCGGCGCAATGTTTGTCGCTGAGATCGAGCACTTCGTTGATCGGGCAGGGCTCGCGCTGGATCGTCCGACGCAGGTGGTCGGCAGCCACGTCGCCAACCTCGTTTCCAAGGAACGTATCGAGCGACAGTTTGCAGCGCTTGGCATTCGCATCTACTGGATCGTTTCCACCGCCAGCGCTTGCGGCGTGAAAAATGGCTACGACGATCCGACGCGCCTCGGAACAGATCGCTGGGCGGCGGTGATCGCGGCGTGGCATCGCGGGCTCGCACCTTGTGTTGTGGCGTGCGCAGGCACCGCGCTGACGGTCGATCAGCTCGACGAGCGCGGCAACTATCTGGGCGGTGCGATTGTCGCTGGCTACCACGCCATGTTGGGTGGTTTAGCCGGCAACACGGCAGCGCTATCGGTCGACTCGGGCGACTGGACGGCGCAGCCCACCAACACCCGCGACGCACTCGCCACGGGTGCGATTGACGCGATGGTCGGTGCGATTGAACACGGTCATCAACGGCTGGGCCAGCGCCTGCGCGAACGCGCCGTCACACCCGCGCCGCGCATCGTGCTCACGGGTGGCAGCGCATACCGTCTGCTGCAACATCTGGCCGATGGCAACACGGTGATCGATTCGCTGGTGCTGGAAGGCGGGCGCTTGCTGGCAAAATCCAACATTGATTCTGCTGCGTCTGTTGAATGAAAAAACTGCTCGTCCTGTTGCTTCTCGCAAACGCTGCGTTGTTTGGCTACGCCTATGTCGACGGCATGAACGCAAACGCGCACGTTAGCGCCGAGCGCTTCAAACCGGTCAATGCCGACGCCGTCAAATCGCTGACCGCGCAACAGATGTCCAAGCTTGGCCCAGCCAAAGTCGCGCAGCTCACGCTGGCTTGCGCTGAATGGGGCCCGCTTTCCGAAGTGGATCGTGTCCGCGCTACCAAATTGCTGGAGCCGCTGGCGCTGGGGCGTACGCTGCTGTCGCGGCGCGTGGATGTTCAGGCGGAGCACTGGGTCTACATTCCACCGAAATCCAGTCGTTCATCAGCAGATCGTGCACTCGCCGATCTCAAGCGGCTCAACATCGACGGAAGCAATATCGTGCTTGAGCCCGGTGAATGGAATTTCGCGATTTCGCTCGGTGTGTTTCGTACCAAGGCTGAGGCGGATGAACGCCTCAATGCGATTCGTACCAAGGGCGTAAAGACGGCCACTTACCGTCAGCGCGGACAGACGTTAGCGATGACCGCGCTCGTGCTGCGCGAACCTCCGCAGTCCACCGTGAGTAAGCTCGAAGACCTTAAGAACCAGATTTCTGGCACGTCGATCACGACCGGCGCCTGTCCCGAAGTCAAGGCATGATTCACAGCATTCGAATCGCTACATCGGCGCAGGACATTGAGCATGTACGCGAGCTTATGCGCAACTATGCGCGCTGGACGGAGATCGATTTGTGCTTTCAGAATTTTGAAGGTGAGTTGGCTGCGTTGCCGGGGAAGTACAGCGCACCCGAGGGCGGGCTGTGGCTTGCAGAAATGGATTCATCGGCAACGCTAGTTGGCGCGACAACGAACACGCCAGTAGGCGTTGTGGCAGTCCGCGCGCTCATCGGTTCGGCGTGTGAATTAAAGCGCTTATGGGTCGAACCAGAAGCCAAAGGCACGGGGCTCGGGCGTGAACTCGCGCGCACCGCGATTGCATTTGCGCGCGTCGCTGGCTATGCCGAAATGAAGCTCGATACTTTGAAGAAACGCATGCCCGCCGCCATCGCGCTGTACCGATCCCTTGGCTTCGTCGATGCCGATCCGTACACGCACAATCCTGAGCCCGACGTGCTCTATATGACTTTGAAGTTGAGCTAGAAGACGGTCATGAATGTTGATTACATCATCGTAGGCGCAGGCACTGCGGGCTGCGTTTTGGCGAACCGATTGTCCGAGGACGGTCGCAATTCGGTGTGCTTGCTGGAAGCCGGCCCGAAGGACAATTACTTGTGGATTCACATCCCGATTGGTTACGCCAAAACGATGTTCCATCCGGTCTACAACTACGGCTACTACACCGAGCCGGAACCCAACATGAATGGCCGCAAGGTTTACTGGCCGCGCGGTCGCGGGCTCGGCGGATCGTCATCGATTAACGGGTTGATCTACATCCGTGGCCAGTCGGCAGACTATGATCGCTGGAGCGCGGCGGGCAACAATGGCTGGAGCTGGAAGGAAGTGCTGCCCTACTTCATCAAGAGCGAGCACAACAGCGATAAACGATTGCTCGCGAACGGTACACACGGTCAGGGCGGGCCGCTGTGGGGAACCTCAATCCCCGACCCGCATCCGGTAATGGACGCGATCATCGCAGGCGGCGAAGAACTGGGCGTGCCGCGCACGATGGACTTCAACAGCGGAAATCAGGAGGGCGTGGGCTACTACCAGTTGTTCACCAAAAACGGCTGGCGTTGCTCGACCGCAGTGGCTTACCTCCGTCCCGCGCAAAAGCGCAAAAATCTGCGCACCGAAGTCAATGCGCAAGCCACACGAATTCTGTTCGACGGCACGCGTGCGGTTGGCGTGGAATACCTGCAGTACGGCAAGACAGTCACACTGCGCGCCAACAAGGAAGTGCTACTCACTGCCGGTGCGCTGCAAAGCCCGCAACTCCTGATGCTCTCCGGTGTTGGCCCGCGCGAACACCTTCGAAAACACGGCGTGCCCGTGCTTCACGATCTTCCGGGCGTTGGTCAAAATTTGCAGGATCATTTGCAATTTCGTCTGCTGTTCAAGGTCAAAAAAGCGATTACGATCAATGATGATCTGAAGAGCAACTGGCGCAAATTTTTGATGGGCTGGGACTGGTTGACGCGGCGCGCCGGGACGCTCGCAATCGGCATCAATCACGGTGGCATGTTCACCAAAGTGCTGCCCGAATCCACCACGCCGGACATCCAATTTCACTTCGCCGCGCTGTCGGCGGAAATGGCGGGCGGAGAGACGCATCCGTGGAGCGGCTGCACATTCTCGGTCTGTCAGCTACGGCCTGAATCGCGGGGGCATGTAGCGCTCAAATCGGCGGATCCGCTCGCCGCGCCGCTCATGTTCGCAAACTACCTCTCGCACGAAACGGACGTTCGCTGCGCCGTCGAATCGGTGCGATTCGCACGCAAACTGGCGGGCACCCAAGCGATGAGTGACCTGATTGGCGAGGAATATCGCCCGAGCGCGACCGTGCAAACCGACGACGAAATTCTGGAGTTCGCACGCAACTACGGCGCGACGATTTTTCACCCAAGCGGAACGTGCAAGATGGCCCCGGACGCAGATCCGATGGGCGTAGTCGACGCCCGGTTGCGCGTTCGTGGGGTCACTGGACTGCGCGTTATCGACTGTTCCATCATGCCCACGCTAATCTCCGGCAACACCAATTCGCCAGTAGTCATGATGGCTGAAAAAGCGGTCGATATGATTAAGGCAGACGCAATGTCTTTGTAGGAGCGGTTCTGCCGCGACCCTACGCGCGCCTGCCACTTTCATCTCGTGCGAAGCCTCGGTGGGTGGTCGCGGCAGCTCCGCATCGTACGCGGGCATGGCCGACGTTCAGTGAATTGCGTCCCGGTATCCTTGAGTCCGCTGAGACTTACCATCAACGAATATTCACTGCGGCGCGGCCCAGCCGCCGCCAACGGCCTTGTACAGCGCCACGACGCCCGAGAGTTGAGCTCGTTTGACATCGATCACGCTCGACTCCGCTTGCGACAAATCGCGCTGTGCGTTGAGCACTTCCAGATAACTGGAATAGCCGTTGGTGTGGCGAAGATTCGCGAGGCGCAACACTTCTCGCAAAGCTGTGATCCGCTTGTCGGCAATGGTCACCAGCGCCTCATTCGCGGCGATATTATTTAACGCGTCATGCACGTCCTTGAACGCGCCCAGCACGGCTTGCGCATACTGCGCCGTCGCCTGTGCTTTGCGCGCGTTGGCGGCCGCGACGACGGCATCCGTCGATCCCGCACGGAACAGCGGTTGCGTGAGGCCCGATGCGAGATTCCAGAGCAGCGAGGTCGGATTGAAAAGCTCACTCAACTGTCGCGACTCGTAACCCAGACTGGCTGTCAATTTGATTGTTGGGTAGTAGGCTGCTTTGGCTTGACCGATGTCGGCATTCGCCGCGATCAGTTGCTGCTCGGCGGCGATTACATCGGGCCGACGATTAAGCAAGTCCGACGGTAATTCAGCAGGGACAGTTGCCCGACTAAACAGCACGTCGATAGGCGTGCCGCGCACGATGTTCGGCTGCACGATGGCGGCTGGGCCGCGTCCCGTTAACACGGCCAGCACGGCCTCGGTGGCGCGCCGACTTTGTTGTGCCTGAATCAGCGTCGCTTCAATCGCGGCGGCCTCGGTGGTGGCCAGCTGAACGTCCAGATCGCCCACCACGCCACCTTCAAAGCGCATGGTTTGCAGGCGCAAATTTTCTTTGCGGGTCGCGAATGTAAGCTCTGCCAAAGTGACCTGTGCATCAAACGAGCGCAACGCGAAATAGCTCTGCGCAACGTTGGCATAGAGCGTTGCCAGCACCGCACCGCGGCTCGCATCGAGCCCTAGAAGGCGAGCACGAGCGGCTTCGTCAGCGCGCTGGAATTTTCCCCAGAAATCGACCTCAAACGCTGCAATCAACCCTGGCTGAAAGTCGTTGTAGCGTGGGTTCGCGCCCGGTTGCAACTTGCCTGCGTTCTCGCTGAGTTGCGAGCGACTGGCGTTTACTGTTGCATCGACGGTCGGAAAACGACTGGCGTGCGTAAGCGCCAGCGACGCGCGAGATTCTTCGATGCGAGCAGCAGCCAGCGCCAGATCGGCACTGTTCGTCGCAGCTTCATCCAAGAGCGCATTTAACGCCGGATCCTGGAACGATTTCCACCACACGAGCCAGTCAACACTGGCGACAGTGTGCGCGCTTTGCGCCTTGATTGCGGCGGGTAGTTCGGCGACCGGGCGCTGATAATTTGAACCCAATGTGCCACAACCTGCCAGAACCTCAGCCAATACCAACGCCAAAACCAGCGACGAAAATTTAACAATCTTCTTCATCATTATTTCTCCGCCGTCGACGGAGCAATGTGACCCACGGGATGCGGCGCGACTTTGCCTACGTAGTCAAAGTCTGCCGGTTTGCTGCGCAAATTCCAGTCGTTTACCAGCTTGAAAAAGAGCGGGACTAAAAACACCGCAAACACCGTCGCTGCAATCATGCCGCCTAACACGCCGGTGCCAATCGATTGCCGTGCTGATGCGCCTGCGCCAGAAGAGAACGCCAGTGGCACGACACCCAAAATAAACGCAAGCGACGTCATCAAAATCGGACGGAAGCGCAGGCGTGCTGCCTCCAACGCAGCCGCTACTGGGGTCATGCCTTCATGCACTTTTTGCACCGCAAATTCCACAATCAAAATTGCGTTCTTCGCCGAGAGCCCGAGGAGTGTCACCAGTCCTATCTGGAAGTAAACGTCGTTGGCAAACGCTCCTCCTAGGGATCGCCGTACCCACACGGCGGCAAACGCACCAAAAATGCCGAACGACAACGCCAGCAACACCGACAGCGGCAAGGACCATTTTTCGTACTGAGCGGCAAGGATCAAAAAGATCATCAGGATGCCTGCGCCAATGGCGATGCCAGCCGCGCTACTGCTGCGCTTTTGCTGGAAGGCTTCGCCCGCCCAGTCGTAACCCACATCGACCGGCAACACGTCTGCAACCGTGCGCTCCATCGCGGCAATCGCTTGCCCCGAGCTGAATCCCGGCTTCGCTTCGCCGAGAATTTTGATGGCGGGCGCTGCGTTAAAGCGCTCCACCGAATCCGGCCCCGACGCGAACTGCACTTCGGCCAGCGAGCGGATCGGCACCATCTGATTCGTCCGCGAACGAACGAACAGCGCGCCGATGTCGTCGGGCTTGGCGCGAAAGCTGCCTTCGGACTGCAAGAGCACCTGATAGATACGACCGTTCTTGTTGAAGTCGTTCACATAGTAGCTGCCGAGTGTGGCGGCTAGTGTGTTGTAGACGTCGGCGAGCGACACGTTCAGCGCTCGCGCCTTTTCGTTGTCAACGTTGACAAAAATCTGCGGCGAATTGGCTTGCCACAACGTCTTCACGCCTTGCAATTCAGGTTGCTTGTTTGCCGCCTCAAGAAACTTCGGCAGCAGGTCAGCGAGACGCCGCACGCCGCCTTCACCTTTGTTTTGCAGATAGAACTCAAAGCCGCCGGTTTGGCCCAGACCCTGAATAGCAGGTGGTGCAAAGAAGAGCGGCAAGCCCTCCTTGATGCCACCGGTTTTGTAGTAGCTCTCGCCGACCAGTTGCTGCGCTGACTTGGTGCGCTCTTCCCACGGTTTGAGCGGGAAAAACATCGTCGCAGCAGACGATTTCAAACCGCCGCCGCCGAGGAAATTCAGACCAACCAGACTGAACACCGTGTCCACGTCCTTGTTGCCAGCAAAGGTGCCCTCGATCTGCGTCACCACCGAATCGGTGCGAGCCAGCGACGCGCCTTCAGGCAAGATCGCAGCACCAATGAAATAGCCCTGATCTTCATCTGGCACCAGGCCGCTCGGCACGATTTTGTAGAGCACGCCAATCAGTCCCAACATGCCGACAAACAGCAGCAAGCCAATCGCACCCCGCTTCAAGAAGAATGCCACACCACGGGTGTAGCTGCGCGTCACTTTGGTAAACGTATTGTTAAACCAATTGAAGAAGAAATTTCTGCGTTCCGCACCCGGTTTCAACAGCACGGCGCACAGGGCAGGCGTCAGCGTGAGTGCGACGAATCCGGATAACACGACGGCAATGGAAATAGTTACCGCAAACTGTCGGTACAACTCGCCCGCAAGTCCACCAAGGAAAGCAATCGGCACGAACGCCGCGCATAGCACCAACACAATCGCTATCACCGGGCCGGTGACCTCCTGCATCGCTTTCACCGCCGCATCTCGGGGGCTTAAATCCTCTTCGTGCATGAGTCGCTCAACGTTTTCGAGCACCACAATCGCATCGTCCACGACGATACCAATGGCCAGCACCATGCCGAACAAAGTAAGCGTGTTGATACTGTATCCGAGCAATTTCAAACCCGCCATCGTGCCAATCAGCGACACCGGAACGGCAAGTGTTGGGATGATCGTGGCGCGCCAGCTTTGCAGGAATAAGTACACGACCAGGAACACCAGAATCATCGCCTCGCCAAGTGTTTTCATCACCTCGTAAATCGATTCCGTAACGAACGGTGTGGTGTCGTACGGTGTGGAATAGGTGAGACCTTCGGGGAACTTGGCCTTCGCTTCCTTCAGCGTTTTCTCTACGGCCTTGCGGGTGTCGAGCGCATTAGCGCCCGTTTGCAAGAACACGCCGATTGGCACCGACGGATGACCGTTGGTGCGACCGTAGAAGTTGTAGTCTTTTGATCCCAATTCGATGCGCGCCACATCTTTCAGCCGAACCGTTGCACCTTTGTCGCCAGTGCGCAGAATGATGTTTTCGAACTGCTGCGGTTCCAGCAGTCGTCCGCGCGCAGTGACGGTGAGCGTCAGCTCTTCGGTGTTGTTCGGCGGGGAGCCGATTTTGCCTGCCGCGTATTGCGCGTTCTGCTCGGTGATGGCGCTGCTGATATCGGCAATCGTGATGCCCAGTTGCGCCATGCGGTCAGGCCGCAACCATACGCGCATGGCGTAATCTTTCTGCCCAAAAATCTGCACATTGGTTGTGCCCGGCGTGCGCTTGATGGCGTCGACGACGTTCTGGCTCAGATAGTTCGAAATGAACAGCGTGTCATAGCGATCATCGAGTGCGTAAAACGACGCGACCACCAGAAAGTTGGCGGAGCTTTTCGCGACCGTTACGCCTTGACGCTGCACTTCCTGCGGCAGTTTGTTCAGCGCCTGATTCACGCGATTGCTGACGTTTACCGCAGCGATGTCGAGATCGGTGCCCACTTCAAAGGTGATGTTAATGGTCACCACGCCATCACCCGATGACACCGAGTTCAGGTACAGCATTTTTTCAACGCCGTTGATCTGCTCTTCAATCGGCGCGGCAACGGTGGACTCGATCACCTCGGCAGAAGCGCCCGGATAAATGGCGCGAACTGTGACCACGGGTGGTGCGATTTCGGGATAGCGCGAGATCGGCAGAACGCGAAGGGCAGCAAGCCCCGCGAGCACAATAATCAGGGAGATAACCGTAGCGAAGATCGGACGATCAATAAAAAACTTGGAGAACATTCGCGTTCCTCTGGAATCGATTCAGTATTACTTGGAGAGAACGCTATTGCTTTGCAGGCGTTGCTACTTTTCCTTCGACTGGCGGGGCGGCACCACCTTTCGCGTTCGCAGCAGCAGGCGCACCAGCGGGCGGAGGCCCCGCCATACCTGCTGCGGCTGCAACAAACGGCACCGGCGTCACTTTCATGCCCGGCACATGCGCCTTGATCACGCCGTCTGCCATCACGCGGTCACCCGCCTTCAGGCCCTTGGTGACGATCCAGTCGCCGTTAGACCAGCCGTCGAGTTCCACCGGCTGTGGCGCGAGCGTGTCATCAGGCATCACCTTGAACACCATCTTGCCCATCGGGCTGTCGATGATGGCGCGTTGCGGGACGGCAATACTTTGTGATCGGTTTGCACCGGCCAACAGCACACGAATGAATTGCCCCGGACGCAAGCTGCCGGTCGGGTTCGGAATTTCCGCGCGCGCGTCAAAGCTGCCCGTCGTTGAATTCAGCTTTTCGCTGGCGAAAGTCATCTTGCCCGCGAGCGGATAAGTGCTGCCGTCGGCGAGTTTGACGGTGACCTTGAAATCGTTGCTGCCATTGTGTTTTCCGGGCACGGCGACTTCGCCGCTGGCGATTTGTTTGTTGAGCTTCAACAGGTCGCCTTCAGACACACTGAAGTTCGCATACATCGGATTGACCTGCACGATGGTGGTCAACATGTCAGTGGAATTTACGAGGCTGCCGTCAGCCTTCGCCGCCGTTCCGGTCACGCCAGAGATCGGAGCGACTACGCGGGTGTAGCCAAGGTTGAGCTTCGCTTCCGCAGCCTGGGCGCGCGTCTGTTTGGCCGTCGCTTCTGCGGATTCAACTGCGGATCGTGCGTCATCGAATTCCTTCTGGCTGATCGCTTTTTCAGTGATCAGCGGTTGCAGCCGCGCAAGATCACGCTTGACCTGATTGACCTTCGCATCAGCGACCGCAACGTTCGCCTCAGTCGACGCAACCTGCGTCTGCAAATTAGCCGGATCAATCTGGAACAGCGAAGCACCTGCCTTGACCGTTGCGCCTTCAACATAGAGCCGTTTTTGCAGGATGCCCGATACCCGTGCCCGCACTTCGGTCTCGCGCGAACCCGCCGTTTGTCCGGTGTATTCGTAGGTGAGCGGCGCATCTTTCGCCTGCACGGTGACTACGCTGACTTGCGGTGGCGGCGTGGCGGGTGGGCCTCCGGCGGCACCTTTGGTGTCAGCGCCTTTGCTGCAAGCGGCGAGCAGCATGAGCGGTAAAGCAGCCAGCGTCAGAAGTGCGCCGTTGGTGGGGAAGCAACGAGGAGAGACGAGTGATTTGGGCATGATCAGGCGTAGGGTGTTGCTGAAAGAGCGGTTGCGGCAGTGTGGCCGCGAAGTAGGTTTGCGGCAGTGTGGACTTTCGGGTATTATATACATACATGAACGTATGTATGTATGTGGTGGAATCAATTTCCATCGAAAACACTGCCGCGTAAGTCCGCACTAAAAATGAATACGGAACGAGTTAAACCATCATGGCGAGAAAGACCAAAGAGGACACCGAACACACCTACGCGCTCTTGCTTGACGCAGCGGAATCGGTTTTCACGAAGAAAGGCGTCTCCGCCTCCACATTGAACGATATCGCGGTTGAAGCAGGGATGTCCCGTGGCGCGATCTACTGGCATTTCAGGGACAAGGGCGAGCTCGTGCGCTCGATGTGTGAGCGTGCGACCTTGCCGATGGCGGCGATGGTCAACGAGGTGATGGCCGTGGCTGGCGACGATCCGCTGGGCTCTGTGCGACGATTGACTGTTCACGCGTTGACGCAGATCGCCGAATCGAAGCGGCAGCACACGGTGTTCGACATTCTGTTTCACAAGTGCGAAAAAACGGGCGAGCTGGCGGAAGTATTTGAGCGTGAGCTCGAAAGCCGAAACCAATGTCACTCACAAATCGAAGGCCTGCTTAAGCAGGCGGTCAAACGCGGCCAGCTTCCGCTCGACACTGATACTCATCTCGCTATGCAGGCGCTGCACTCATACCTGATTGGGCTCATGCACGAGTGGTTGCTCGCGCCCGAATCGTACGATCTCGCTAAGCAGGCCGCGCCCTTGGTCGATGTGTTGTTCGCGGGATTGCGCGTTGCGCCGCCCCGTAAGCGTGCGCGTCAAGCTACAAAAGTGCCCTTATCTGCTCAAAATGCGAAAATAGTCGCCTGACCACCAGAAGATGTGTGCCCCATGACCCGCCATCAACGCATCAGTGACCTGCTCTGCAAACGCATCCTCGTTCTCGACGGCGGTATGGGCACGATGGTTCAACAATACAAATTGGGCGAGTCGGACTATCGCGGCCATCTATGTCGTGATCACTCGTGCGACGTCAAAGGCAATAACGATCTGCTCGCGCTGACCAAGCCCGAGGTGATTCGTGAGATTCACAATGGCTACTTAGCGGCCGGTGCCGACATCATCGAGACCAACACGTTTAACGCCACGTCGATTGCGATGGCGGACTACAAGCTCGAGCATGTCGTCAAAGCCCTGAATCGCGAGGCCGCGAAACTCGCGGGCGAATGCTGCGCCGTGTGGACGAAAAAAACACCCGACAAACCGCGTTTCGTGGCAGGCGCGCTGGGCCCAACCAACCGCACCGCGAGCATCTCTCCGGATGTGAACGATGCTTCAAGGCGCAACGTCACGTTTGATGAATTAGTGACGGCTTATGTCGAGCAGCTTGAAGGTCTGATCGAAGGTGGAATTGATCTCGTTTTGGTTGAAACCATATTTGACACATTGAACGCCAAAGCCGCGTTATTCGCCTATCAAAGCGTATTCGAAAACGACCGCGACCCGCCACCACTCATGATCTCCGGTACCATCACTGATGCGTCAGGACGTACGCTTTCAGGACAAACTGTTGCCGCGTTCTGGACCAGTGTGAAGCACGCCAAACCCTTGTCCATCGGCATCAATTGCGCACTCGGCGCAGTCGCCATGCGCCCACATATCGAAGAGCTTGCGAAGATTGCGCCCGAGACGTTTGTCAGCGTGTATCCGAATGCAGGGTTGCCGAACCCGCTCTCCGAAACCGGGTACGACGAAACGCCAGAAATGACCTCGGGCTTTTTGAAAGAGTTTGCGCAGAGCGGGCTGGTGAACATTGTCGGTGGCTGCTGCGGCACGACGCCGGGTCATATCGGCGCAATTGGCGCGGCTGTAGCGAAGATTTCGCCGAGGGCGGTGACGGCGTAATCCGCTTCGTTCGCGTGCTTGGGCTTACTCCCCTTCGCCGAACTTGTCCGCAATCAGCGCGACCAGCGCAACCATCGCATCCGCCTCATCGTCGCCTTCGGTTTCTATCTGAATCGTCACGCCCTTTCCGGCGGCCAGCATCATGACACCCATGATGCTTTTGGCGTTGACGCGACGGCCATTGCGCTCCAGATTCACTTCGCATTTGAAGCGGGTGGCGGCTTGCGTGAGTTTGGCTGAGGCTCTAGCGTGCAGACCTAATTTGTTGACGATTTCGATGTCGCGCTTTTGCATCCTGTTGTTATATCAGGCGTCTTAGTGACGGTTCAAAACAGGCGCGCCTTCGTTGGCGGCGGAGTGCGCGACTTGGGGGCCAAGGATAGGGTCGGCTTCGATGTGAAACACGCCTTCGCAACCCCCGGAAACGACGCGTTTGAGCAGCACTTCCATGCTGCGCTCGCGGTAAGTGATGGCGCGTACGAGCATCGGCACGTTGGCCCCCGCGACGGCCTCAACGTGTCCGCTCACCAGCAGTTTGCAGGCAAGGTTTGACGGGCTGGAGCCGAAGATGTCGGTGATGATGAGCACGCCGCTGCCGTCGTTGAGCGCGTTGACCATGCGCTGGGCGGAGGGCATGAGTTCGCGCGGTGAATCGGTGCCCGCGACCTGAATGGAGGCGACGGCCTCCGGTTTTTTGCCAAGCACGTGGGTCATGCACTGAATCAGTGAATCACCGAAATTGCCGTGCGCAATAATGAGAATACCGATCATATCGCCTTCGCACCGTGCAGCTAACATTGAATTCAGCTGCAAATTAATCGATTGCGCCCTCTTATGTGGCACTTTCGTGACTCCCTTGAATGAGAGCGATGGTAGCAGGGAAATTGTTGCGGTGCGGCAAAAATCGGCGGTTTAGACCTTGACAGTTAACTCTAGTTGGCGAATATACAAATCTGCCACATCAAAACCGGTCTGCGCCGTGATCTCAACAAATCCAGTTGGGCTGGTGACGTTGATCTCGGTGACTTTATCGCCGATCACGTCGAGACCCACGAGCAATAAGCCTTCGGCCCACAGTCGCTTGGCCATGGTTTCGGCGATACGTTGGTCGGACTCAGTGAACGGGCGCGCCTCCGGGCGACCACCGGCGGCCATGTTGCCCCGGGTTTCGCCGATCATGGGAATGCGGGCCAACGCGAAAGGCACCACCTCGCCCGCAATCAGCAGAATGCGTTTGTCGCCGTCAACAATTTCCGGCAGATAGCGCTGCGCCATAATGCTTTGCATGCCGAGCCGCGTGAGCGTTTCGATGATGACGTTTAAGTTCGCATCCGCCTCGCGCACACGGAAAATGCCGCTGCCGCCCATGCCGTCGAGCGGCTTGAAGATGGCATCTTTGTGCTCGCTGACGAACTGCCGCAACACCTCGGCCGAGCGCGTCACCACGGTCGGCGCGATCATGTCGGGATGTTTCAGGATCGCCATCTTTTCGTTGTTGTCACGAATCGCGCCGGGGCGATTGAACACCCGTGCGCCCTGATCGCAGGCACGCTCGAACAGATACGTGTGATAGACGTATTCCATGTCAAACGGCGGATCCTTGCGCTCGATGACGGCGTCGAATTCGGAGAGCGGCGTTACCGGCACGGCGTGGGCTTCGTACCACTGGCTGTCGTCGTGATTGACGGTCAGTTGCAGCGGATTGGCCTGCACCAAGCCGTTGCGGCTGAACACATTGCCGGGCTCAATGGCAAACAACGTGTGGCCTCGAGCCTGCGCGGCGCGCATCATCGCCACCGAGGTGTCTTTGTACGCCTTTAACTTGGCGAGCGGGTCAAGGTGAAATGCAATCTTCATGGAGAAGAAGGATAGCGGCGACCGCTTCAGGCGATCAACTTGACCGTCAAACGACTATTTATCGGGGGCTAGGGCGCGAAAACGCCAGAAGTCGCTTAGCGAGTAATATCGTCGCTAGACCTGATGCGACCGTGATTTCATAGAAAAGCTGTTGTCATATTTTCTTGCGAACGGGCGCGGCGGGCGTATGGATCGCAGCCGCCTTCTGCTGCCCCGCGTTAACCAGCGCATCATTCGCTGCAATCAAGCTCGCCAGTCGTACGCGCTCTTTGGCGTACAGCGCGGTGGCGTCCTCGCGATCACGACGTTTGCGCGCCATGGCGTCAACCAGTCGCGGCAGCTCTGCGCGGGCTTCGGCCAGCGTAATGACGGTCGGTTTGGGCGCGGCTTTGGCAGGCACGGGTGTCTCCGGTTTTCCGGCTACTGGCGCAGGAGCGGGCAGCGGTGCTGGCAGAGCAGGGGCCAAGATCGGTGCGGCACCGGGCGGCGCGCTGATGACTTTCTTGAGTAGTGATTCGCGCTGCAAAAGGATCTCGAATTCAGCGTCTATCGCGGCCAACGCGCGATCCCGAACACGATCAAAATCCTGCAAATTCGGGTAGGTTGTTAACAGCGCTTTGTCCTTGCGCTCACGCTCATCCTGAATGGCCTTCAGCTTGGCGTCTTCGACCGCCTTCATGGTGGCCAGCCGCCGCTCTTCCGCAGTCGCAGCGCGCTCAGTTTCTTTTTTTACGGTGCCGTCCGAGCGCAGCTCTTTGCGCGCACGATCCAGCGCAGACGGCGGCACGGTGTCCGTGTACTGGATCTTGCCGTTCTCATCGACCCATTTGTAGAGCTGCGCCTGACTGTGACCTGGGGTGCCCGCAGCAATTGCGAGCGCGCAGGTCACAGCCAGCGACTTATGCCGTCGCTTACTCATACTTTTCATATTTCGCAAGCGACTAATCGACCACCCCATACGTTTCCCGATACACCTCTATCTTTTGTTTGTGCTCAGCTAGCGCGGCGGTCGCATCAACCAGTTGAAGCACATCCGGAAGCGAGGCAATGGCAATCACGGGGATTCCAAACTCTGCTTCCAGTTCTTGTACAGCAGATCGCGTGCCAGAGCCGCGCTCCATACGGTCAATCATGATGAGCACGCCCGCTGGCGTAGCCCCGTGCGAGCGCACCAGCTCAATGGCCTCGCGCTTGGCCGCGCCATCGGTGATGACGTCATCGACAATCAGCACACGCCCTTTGAGCGGCGCACCGACAATCAGCCCGCCCTCACCGTGATCCTTCGCCTCCTTGCGGTTGAACGAATACGGCAGATTGTGACCTTTTTCGGCAAGTCCGATAGCAAGCGCTGACACCAACGGGATGCCTTTGTACGCCGGACCGAACGTCATGTCGAAGCCAACGCCCGAGGCAATCGCCGCGTCAGCGTAGTACCGCCCCAGCCGCAACAAGGATTCGCCCGTGTTAAACAATCCGCTGTTGAAAAAATAAGGCGACAAACGGCCCGACTTGGTTTTGAACTCGCCAAAACGGAGCACATCGCATTCGAGTGCGAAGCGCAGAAATTCTTGACGGAAAGTATCGGTTGAGGACATAGGATTTACGTTTTGATTCCGTCAACCAGCATTGGTTGCGCCGCCCGTGGAAAATTAGGTTCATTGCGATTGTCTCGCGATTTGGCCATTTCCAGAAAGACTCCCCATGCGCATCGTCACCCTAAACGCCAACGGCATTCGCTCCGCCCATAACAAAGGTCTCGCCGACTGGATGAGGCGCCTGCGGGGTTGGGACGTGTTTTGCCTTCAGGAAATGAAGGCAAATTTCGCGGACGTTCCCGAGGAAATGCTGCGGCCCAAAAAAAGTTACGGTCACTTTCATCCGGCTGACAAAAAGGGCTACGCCGGAACAGCGCTGTGGTCGAAGCAGAAACCCGTGAATGTCGTCAAGGAATTTGGCGTTGGCGAATTTGACACCGAAGGCCGCTATCTCGAAGCGGATTTCGGTCACGTTGCGGTGGTCTCGCTCTACCTGCCGTCCGGGGCTGCCGGGCCGGAGCGACAAGCCAGCAAAGACCGTTTTCTCACCGAATTTCCGAAGCACTTGAACGCGCTGCGCAAGCGCGGAAAAGAGATCGTGATCTGCGGCGATTTCAACATCGCGCACAAAGAAATCGATCTCAAAAATTACAAGAGCAACAAGAAAAATTCCGGCTTTTTGCCGCATGAGCGTGCGTGGTTAACCCACGTCTTCGACGAGATCGGATTCGTCGACGTCTTCCGTAAGCTCGATCAACGCCCCGAGCAATACATCTGGTGGAGCAATCGCGGCGACAGCTGGAACAAAAACGTAGGCTGGCGGCTCGATTATCAGATCGCCACGCCGGGGATTGCGGCAACCGCAAAATCTGCTTCGATTTATCTTGATGAGCGGTTTTCCGATCATGCACCGCTGATTATTGATTACGATTTTGCGCTTTGATCTGCTGGTTCGCCGCTGTGGCACCCGCGCCCCGCCGTCATTCTCGGCGCAGCCGGGAATCCAGCTTGTAGTCCACGCCAAGCACACGTCAGTCCCCTCGCCCTTGAGGGGAGAGGGTTAGGGAGAGGGTGACGGTGGCGTCCGAGAGCCTCTTACTGGAGGAACCAACTCCCCGTTCGCCCTGAGCCCGTTGAAGGGTTTGGTTGAATGACAAGATTCGTTAACCACGATTGCGCTCATGCCGCGCGGCAGTAACTTTCTTTTGCTTCGCCAAAAGAAAGTCACCAAAGAAAAGGCGACCCCGACATTCGCCCTGATCCGAGATTTGGAGTGAAAACGTCGCGCGCTCCGAAACTCGCTACGCTCAAACAACGGACCGCTTCATCGACGTTTCCACTCCAAATCTCGGGGGGCGAATGAACGGGAGCCCCGTCAAACCAATATTTGATCGCTGCGCGATGGCGTTGCCGAAAACTGGAGCGAGTATCTGAGAATCACACTGGTAGAGTTGTAACGTTCTTGTTCCATCGCTGCTTTCGGGCTGGGAAATGAAAACCACATTACATCAAGTTCAATGCAGTCGCTGTTTGAGAAAGACGTCTCACAAAGAGCTATTTAAGCTAAAAACGCTGGAGCGTGAGACGCTGCTATCGAGAGACTCTTTGGACTCGTACTCCGAAGGCTACGACTACCAAGTTTTCGAATGCCAAGGGTGCCACAAC
The DNA here is from genome assembly GCA_043757535.1 of Burkholderiales bacterium. Classification (GTDB taxonomy): domain Bacteria; phylum Pseudomonadota; class Gammaproteobacteria; order Burkholderiales; family Casimicrobiaceae; genus Casimicrobium. The sequence continues at coordinate 945 of JAYVPF010000065.1, read as the reverse complement.
GTTGTGATGCGCAAGGCCTTTTGGTCGAGTGACTTGACTCCCGACGATTACCATGAACGCTACATTTCGTGGCATCCGCCAATTGCTAGTCGGCAGATTCCGAAGTGGCAGCACGAATTGCCGGCGGATACGTCACGATTGCTTCGTGAGATCTATCAAGGGTTGCACGCAGGATCGTACTCGTTAGCACTTATGGGCCTACGAGCGGTTCTAGACCTCTTTATTGTTCGAAAGATCGGGGATATCGGCACTTTCGAAGAGAAACTTAGTGCATTGGTTCGTGACGGGTACCTGTCGACGGAACAGCGAAATTTGGTAGAGCCGGCTTTAGACATTGGCAATGCGGTGGCTCACAGAGGACATGAACCAAGCGATAAAACGACAGTGTTTGTGCTTGATGTTGTTGAAACCGTGCTGCAACAAGAAATACTGCAAGGTCAGGTTGAGGCGGTGAAGAGCCAAACGCCGCAACGCCAAGCTAGGCGACGCAAGGCGACAAAGTAATTTTTTGGCAAGCGCAGCCCGGATGCGCGCATCCGGAGTCCCGTAGTCCTCATCGCGCAGCGATCAAATATCGGTGCGAGGGGCCCCCGTGCATTCGCCCCCGAGATTTGGAGTGAAAACGTCGATGAAGCGGTCCGTTGTTTGAGCGTAGCGAGTTTCGGACCGCGCGACGTTTTCACTCCAAATCTCGGATCAGGGCGAATGTCGGGGTCGCCTTTTCTTTGGTGACTTGCTTTTGGCGAAGCAAAAGAAAGTTACTGCCGCGCGGCATGAGCGCATTGGTGGCAAACGAACCTCTTCGTTGACGCTGCACCCTCTCCCCTCAAGAGCGAGGGACTGAAGTGCGCTTCGCAGGGGACTACGAGCTGGATTCCCGCTTTCGCGAGAATGACGACACTAAGCCGAGGACAACGACTGCCCTGCGGCATGAGCGCTCCTACT
>JAYVPF010000064.1:0-9193 GCA_043757535.1 Burkholderiales bacterium | reverse complement strand
AAGCACAGTAATAGCTAGCTATTGCGAGCATTTGCAACGACGCATGGCGCGAAAAGGCGGTGCTTTTATGTTTCAAAATTTATGGGGCGAGACACTAGGCGTACGGATTCAGCGCAATTTCGCGTTGCCACCTGCTGATGGGTTGCGCGGTTGATCCAGCTCTGCCAGCCGGACATGCTCCTCGCGTTCCTGATTCACGATGGCGTCAATGAAGTTTTGCGCCTCGCCCATGTGTGCGAACGCCGAGTAACCGCGTTCCAGAAACGCATGCAACCCACCAACGCCGCCGATCTGCGCCGGGCGACTCATCATGCGCAGCAATCGACGGAGCAGGGGCAAACGCGAAAGCTTGTCGAGCGCCAGACCGATCTCCTGCGTCAGTTCAATTTGTCGCAAACGCAGGTCGAATTGCCCCGTGGCGCGGTACGCCGCGCCGTAGGATTCCCGGTTAATTGCGAGCGGCTTGTTTGACATCTGCACGGCGCGAAGTTGCGTCGCCATCAAGCCGTCCATGCGCTCAGACAACGCGTCCATTTCAAGCGCCGCAGCCAGCGTGCGCAGCGCTCTATCAGGAAGAAATTTCACCAGAATCTTGATGACACGCTCAATGTCGGCGTCACGTTGCGTGAGATCCGCCGCCGAATACAACTCGGTTAGAAAAAACGTCGCAGCGGGGCCGTACTTCGGTGATTGCATCAGTTCAGCATGGGTCGCCGCCAAGCGCGCCTGCTGCCACGTGCGCACGGCCAATCGATCGGCCGCGCCGACCGTTGAGCTGGCTGCCAACATGCGCTCGGAACGCGCCGCCGCAAAATGCGAACGCAGCAACGATTCAACCGAAATAGATTTCGCCATGACTGAAGCGTAACCAGTTCACTGGATCGGCTGGAACCACTGGCTCAAGAAACCGCCTCCGGGATGTAGGGCACCTCTAATAATTCACTTGTGGGGCGCATTGCGTTGTCAAAAAGTGACCAATGAGGGTGCTCGCGCTTTTGGCAAATGAGCTCACGTACCAGGGCGTACGCTCTAGTTGCTGCGCTCCGGGCTCCTAGCACTGCATCCCCAAAAACGAATTATTAGAGGTACCCTTTATTTGATCTCGCCCCGGTGTCGGTGTGGCTTGAGGATTTCAGCGAAGGCAAGGACATGCTTGATGATGTGCGGCTACAAGGCATCACCGAGTTTTGCACCTTCGTTGACGTGCATCCAGAGTTTGTGCTGTCATGCGTGGAGCGCATCCGCGTGATTGATGTGAACAGGCGGACGCTCGCGCTGTTCGGTGCCGCCAGCAAGGATGAATTGCTGGCACGATTGCCCGACACTTTTCGCGACGAGATGTCACGCTCGTCTGTCGCACAACTGCGTGATTGCTGGAACGGCTCGCTGTTTCAATCGCGCGAAACGCTCAATTATTCGCTACGCGGCGACCCGATTTAGCTGCATATGCAATGGGCGGTGCTGCCGGCGACAGACGGAGTTGCGCCTCCGCCTGCAACCTCTAAAATCGACACGTTGTAATCCCGTTAGCGCGCATTCGCGTGCTCCCGCATGCCCGATCCCTCAGCGCCGACTTTCTGGCAATTTTCTCTCTCGACGATCAACGCCATCGTGTGGGCCTTACTGTTGCTGCTTGGGCTCGCGATGGGACTTAAACTGCGTTGGCCGCGACTGGTCGCCATCACGGCATTTTTGACGCTTGATTTGATCGCGTTCGGGGCCTTCGTTCGCCTGACCGACAGCGGCCTCGGCTGCCCGGATTGGCCCGGCTGTTACGGGCAATTGCTGCCCGCGCAGGCCAGCGCGCAAATCAATCAGGCCATGGCAGAGCAGGGCGCGCACGGCCCGGTGAACCACGTGAAGGCGTGGATCGAGATGCTGCATCGCTATGTGGCTTCGTTCATCGGCGTGCTGATTCTGGTGATGTTTGTTCGTGCCCTCATCGGCAAATTTCGCGGTGGAAGTGCATCATGGCTGCGCGCGGCGAACGAGTTCGGCGCGGCGAATGTTGGCGTGGCGTGGCCGTTGTTACTGCTCGTCGTTGTCAGCCTGCAAGGCTTGTTTGGCAAATGGACGGTGACGTTGAAGCTCATGCCGATCGTGGTGACCACGCACTTGATGGGCGGCATGCTGTTATTCGCGCTGTTAATCTGGTTCTGGATGGGCGAGCGTGTACGGGCCGGTGAGACGCGTGCGATGACTATTGGGGTGTCGGGCGGCGTGAAGGCGATGCTGTGGCTCGCGGTCATCACCCTGGCGGCACAAATTTTTCTCGGCGGCTGGGTGAGCACCAATTATGCGGTGATGGCATGCGGCGATTTTCCCGGTTGCAATGGCGCGGGACAATTGAGCCCCGCCGTGGCGTGGAATGAGGGCTTCACGCTCTTGCGCGCGCTCGGACGCAACCCTGATGGCAGTTTCCTCTCGATTGAGGGCCTGCGCGCGATTCACTGGGCGCATCGGATTGGCGCTTTGGTTACTACCGTGGTGGTGGTCGCGGCTGCGATTAGCCTGTTGCGGGCACATCAGGCGCTGCGGCGGCAGGCGCTGTGGATCATCACCGCGTTGTTGTTGCAAATCGTGATCGGCGTCAGCACTGTGTTGTTTGCGCAACCGATTGTTTTGGCGGTCGCCCACAATTTCATCGCGGCGGTCTTGCTGGGGACGCTAGTGGTAGCGGCGTATCGAGTGAGCGGCCCGCCCAGCCGCGCCGGGTTCGCGGTGTCAACCTCGCTTCGTAAGCAAAAGTAACCGCTGCTCACTACGGGTTTTCGAGGTCAACGGCCCTATGCCGAGGCCCGTTTTAGTGCGATAAACACGCTTTAAGGAGCCGTCCATGTCTAAATTTTCATTGCCCTCCATTTCGTGGGTCAGCGCCGCGCTTGTCAGCACCGCGCTAGCTATCACCCTCTCAGGCTGCGTGGTGGCCGTGCGCGCGCCGTTGCCGCTGCTGCCCGTGGTCTACGTGGATCGGGCACCACCGGCGGCGTACAACGAGGTGGTCACGATAGCCCCCGGTCCTGGCTACGTCTGGGTCGGCGGCTATTACGGCTGGAGCGGTCGCGATTACCTGTGGAATCGCGGCTACTGGTCGCTGCCAGCGCGCGGCTACACCCATTGGAACCCCGGCTACTGGAATCGCCATGATCGCGGCCACCATTGGGTGCCGGGTCACTGGCGTTAATAGCTTTTCGCTGAAATGACCGTTTCATAGGGGCTAACGGTAGAAATATAGCAATAGCGACTTCAGTACTTTTCTGCGTCCAGCCCCAATAGCACCGGCGTTGTACGAAAAAGCTGACACGCGTCAACTATCGGGCGATACCCGAACCGCGCTTTTCGGCCGGAACGCCTTGCACACTGCGGCAACGGTCTCGATGTAAGGCCCGCCGATCAAATCGACGCAGTACGGCACGGCGGCAAAAATGCCATGCACGGTGGCCTTGCCATCAGCGTCGCGCAAACCTTCCAGCGTTTCCTTGATGCTCTTTGGCTGCCCCGGGAGGTTGATCACCAGCGTGTTGCCGCGAATCACCGCCACCTGCCGCGACAGAATCGCCGTCGGCACGAAATTCAGGCTGATCTGGCGCATCTGCTCGCCGAAGCCGGGCATCGCTTTGTGCGCAATCGCAAGCGTCGCCTCCGGCGTCACGTCTCGCCGTGCAGGGCCAGTGCCGCCGGTGGTCAGCACCAGATCGCAGCGCTCAATGTCGCACAAATCAATCAACGCAGACTCAATGACCGGCTGTTCATCGGCGATCAATCGCGTGGCGAACGTGATCGGGTTTTGCACGGCGCTGGCGAGCCACGCTTGCAGCGCTGGAATGCCTTTGTCCTCATAAACGCCGGTCGAAGCGCGGTCGGAGACGGAGACCAGGCCAATTTTTACGGGCGCAAACGACACGAGCGCTAAACCTTCAGCAACACACGATAAATCGCGCGAAATACCTGCCGCGACGCAGCAGGCGCATCACCACGCGCAGCCTGCGTCCGCGCCAGTGTCACCAGTTTTTGCAGCGCCGCGCGATCCACAGCAGGCCATTCCAGCAAAAATTCATCAATCGCGACTGGCTCAGCGAGCAACCGATCCCGCCAGCGCTCGGAGGTCTTGAACGCAGCCTTGTTGGCCTTGGTGCCCATCTCCCAGCGGTCAATCTGGGCGCGGATCGGCTCCGGGTCAACGTCGCGCATACATTTGCCGATGTACTGCATCTGGCGTCGCGTCGCCTCGTGTTTGCCAACTTTTTTAAGCTCGTCAATCGCGTCGCGCAGGATTTCCGGCAAATCGAGCTGTTCGAGCTGATCTTTGGTCATCTCTGCGAGATGTTCGCCCAGCAGTTGCAGCTCATGGGCATCGGCTTTGAGTTGCGTTTTTGACGGGCGATCTTCAAATGGGCGGGGGACTTTGGGGGGGCGGGCCATGCAGCAATTTTGCCGTACCTGCGTGTTTCTCCCCAGCCGCTATGCTTCAGGCACGTTTTGACTGGGTTTTCACATGTCCCTTGCTTTGTCCTCTGAGGCGTTGCGCGATGTCGCCCTTGCCGCCCTTGATCGTGCCAAACGCGGCGGTGCCGACCAGGCCGAAGCCGAAGCAACGCAAGGCACCGGATTGAACGTCACGGTTCGCATGGGCGAGTTGGAAACGCTGGAACACAATGTGGACAAGGGCTTGGGCGTCACGGTTTACGTCAACGGCTGCACGGGCAATTCGTCGACCGGCGACTTTTCGACGGCGGCGGTGAATGCGGCGGTCGACAAGGCGCTGGCCATTGCCAAGTTCACCAGCCCCGATTCATTTGCCGGTCTGGCTGATGCCAGCGCGATGGCGACGGTCATCCCCGAGCTTGACCTGTATCACCCTTGGGCCATCGATGCCGAAGCGGCGACCGCGTTGGCCAAGCGTTGTGAAGACGCAGGCTTCGAAGTTGATGAGCGCATTGACAACAGCGAGGGCGCGTCGGTGAGCGTCAGCGAATCAGAGTTTGTCTACGCCAACAGCCACGGCTTCACAGGCGGCTACAAGGGCAGCGCGCACTACATCGGCTGCGCCATGGTGGCGTCCGAGGGTGACGCAATGGAGCGCGACGACTGGTACACCTCGCATCGTGTTGCAGCCGAACTGGAACCTGCCGAAGATGTCGGCCGCAAAGCCGGTGAACGCGCCGTCGCACGATTGAATCCGCGCAAAATTTCAACGCAATCCGCGCCCGTCATCTTCACGCCGCAAATGGCCGGTGGCTTTATCGGCCATGCCATCGGCGCGCTGTTTGGCGGCTCGCTGTATCGCAAAACATCCTTCCTGCTCGATTCCATGGGCACACAAAAATTTGCGTCCCTCGTCAACATCATCGACGACCCGCACATTCCGCGCTCCTACGCCAGCTCGCCGTTTGATGGCGAAGGCGTGGCTTGTCAGCGTCGTTCGATCATCGAAAACGGCGTCGTTCGTGGGTATTTTCTATCCGCATATTCAGCGCGAAAACTCGGCCTGACGACTACCGGAAATGCGGGTGGCAATCACAATTTGCTGGTCGCGCCCACGATCAAAGGCGACACCGCAACACTGGCCAAACAAATGGGCCGTGGACTCATCGTCACCGAACTCATGGGGCAAGGCGTCAATCCCGTGACCGGCGACTATTCGCGCGGCGCGGCGGGTTTTTGGGTGGAGGGCGGCGAGATTGCGCATGCTGTTTCCGAAATCACCATCGCAGGAAATTTGCTCGATCTCTACCAAAAAGTGGTCGCGGTGGGCGACGACATTGATCGCCGTGGGTCAAAACACGTCGGATCAATTCTGGTTGAGTCGATGCAGATTGCTGGAGGCTGACCAGTAGCTGACTAGACGCAATCCGACGCCATAAAAAGTCGACTGTTTTTCATCGTACCTGACGGGAAAACCCCGCAAAAAAAGCGGGGTTATGCCATTAGAATTTACTTGGAAATCAATTCCATCTAGGGGAGAAGCGTATGCAGGCGTTACTGTCGTACGTCAAACTGGTCGACTGGACCAGCGAAAAGTTGGGCAAAGCCTCTGGCTATCTCATCATGTTGTCCTGCCTGATCTCGGCGGGCAACGCGATCATTCGCTACGCCTTTGACATGAGCTCCAACGGCTGGCTTGAGATTCAGTGGTATCTGTTCGGGGCGGCCGTGATGCTGGGCGCGCCGTATGTGCTTAAGCTCAACGAACATGTTCGCGTCGACGTGCTGTACGGGCGCTTTCAGAATCGCGGCAAGGTGTTGATCGATATTTTTGGAATGATTTTTTTCCTTCTGTTGATGAGCGTCATCAGCACCTATCTCGCATGGCCGTTTTTCGTCGAAAAATTCCGCTCGATGGAGATGAGTTCCAATTCGGGGGGGCTCATTCGTTGGCCGATCGCGCTGATGTTGCCACTTGGGTTCGGGCTCTTGACGCTACAAGGTATCGCCGAAATCATCAAGCGTGTGGGCTGGCTGAACGGCACCTACAACATGGACGTGCACTACGAAAAGCCGCTGCAATAAGCGACGATTTCACATCTAAATCAACATGGGCTTTGTCTCGTTCGCCTTGCCGCGCTCGCGCACTGTCTGCGGCTCCCGCACATGCCGAATGCGGCGTCATTATTGAAGTAGACGTGGAATTTCTATTCAGAACTGGGGAAATTAAAAAATGGTAATGGAACAGTTTGCGCCGATGATGTTTGCGGGCTTGATCGCCATCATGCTCATCGGTTTTCCGGTCGCGTTCTCGTTGTCTGCATTGGGGTTGGGTTGCGGATTTTTCGCTATTTATATGGGCTGGTTTCCGGTCTCATTCATGTCGAATTTGCCGCTCAATATCTTCGGCATTTTGTCGAACGATTTGTTGCTGGCGATTCCGTTCTTCACCATGATGGGGTCCATCCTTGAGAAGTGCGGCCTCGCCGAGGACATGCTCGACTCGATGGGCCAATTGTTCGGCCCGGTGAAGGGCGGCCTTGGCTATTCAGTCATCATTGTTGGCTTCATTCTCGGCGCGATTACGGGCACGGTTGCGGGGCAAGTGATCGCTATGGCGTTGATTTCCCTGCCGGTGATGATGCGCTACAACTACAACATGCGCTACGCCACTGGCGTGCTCGCAGCGTCTGGCACGATCACGCAATTGGTGCCACCTTCTCTCGTACTCGTCGTGCTCGCAGACCAACTCGGCAAGAGCGTCGGCGATATGTACAAGGGCGCGTGGGGCCCGTCGATTCTGCAAATTCTGATCTTCGCGCTCTACACTTTCCTGGTCGCTAAATTCAAGCCGGAGTACGTGCCGGGTGTGCCGAGAGGCGAGCGCAGCCTGAACGGCTGGCCGCTATGGAGAAAATGCCTGCGCGGCATCGTGCCGTCCGCGATTCTTATCTTCACAGTGCTCGGCTCGATGGGTGGACTGCCCGGCATCAACGTCGCTATCGCCACGCCGACTGAGGCCGGTGCGATGGGTGTGGTCGGTGCGCTGATTTTGGCTGCGATTCAGAAGCGCCTGAGCTGGCCGTTGGTGAAAGAGGCAATGGAAGGAACGGCGCGATTGACCGCGATGGTGGTGTTCATCCTGATTGGCTCACGCGTGTTCTCGCTGGTGTTCCAGGGCGTGGACGGCGCGAAATGGGTTGAGCACTTGCTCACGGGCCTACCCGGCGGACAAACGGGCTTCCTGATCGTCGTCAACATCTTTGTGTTCTTCCTCGCGTTCTTCCTCGATTTCTTCGAGATCGCTTTCATCATCATCCCGATGTTGGGCCCGGTCGCGGACAAGCTGGGCATCAATCTGATCTGGTTCGGCGTGTTGCTTTGCGTGAACATGCAGACGAGCTTTATGCATCCGCCGTTTGGCTTTGCGTTGTTCTATTTGCGCGGTATTGCCGATACGCTCTACAAAAACAAAGCGATCCCCAAAAAGGTGGAATCGTCGGACATTTATCTCGGCGCAATCCCGTGGGTCATCATGCAGTTGATGCTGGTCGCGATCGTGATTTTCTTCCCGCAAACGGTGACTGCCTTCCTCGATAAAGAGGTCAAGTACGATCTCGACAAGGTGCAAATTAACGCTCCTGAGAAAGAGCAAAACCCGGAAAAAGAGCGCAGCATGGACGATCTCTTCAAGCAGGGGACACCGGTTCCGGGTGGCGACAAGGTGATTTCCGCACCGCCGGGCGCACCCGCTTCCGACGTCAAGGCGGTGGACGACGCGATGAAGGCCGTCCTCGACGCTGCGAAAAAGGACGAGGCGAAGAAGTAGCATTCACCCCATTCGATACGGCACAGGGCACCTTCGGGTGCCCTTGTTTTTTCCTGATCCATTTCCGCTCATGACCGAACCTGTTGAACCGATTCGCCTCTCTAAACGCATGAGCGAACTCGGCCTCGCGTCCCGGCGCGAGGCCGACGAATGGATCGAGCGCGGCTGGATTCGCGTCGACGGTGTGCCAGCGGTGCTCGGACAAAAGGTGGTGCCTACGCAGCAAATCACCGTTGATCGCGCCGCCAACGCAGAGCAGGCGGCGCGCGTGACCGTGCTCATCAACAAACCGATGGGCTACGTCAGCGGTCAGGCCGAGGACGGCTACGAGCCAGCGGTGGTGCTGGTGAAACCAGAAAATCGCTGGCGTGAAGATCGCTCGCCGTTGCGTTTCCAGCGTGAGCAATTGAAGAGTCTGGTGCCCGCCGGACGGCTCGATATTGATTCAACCGGACTCTTGATCCTCACGCAGGACGGTCGCATCGCCAAGCAGTTAATTGGCGAGAACTCGATGGTCGAAAAAGAATATCTGGTGCGCGTGCAATCGGTGCGCGGCGGGCGCTTGCACGATGAGGATTTGCGCCTGTTGAATTACGGGCTATCGATTGACGGCGCAGCGCTCAAGCCAGCTAAAGTGTGGTGGCAGAACGAAGGTCAATTGCGCTTCATTTTGCGCGAAGGCAAGAAGCGCCAGATCCGCCGCATGTGCGAGATGGTAGGCCTGCAGGTCGTTGCCCTGAAGCGCATTCGCATTGGCGAGGTGTTACTCGGTGATTTGCCGATTGGTGCGTGGCGGTATCTCGGGGCGAGTGAGCGGTTTCTGGCGCTCAGCCCGACTGCGTAGGTCGGGCCACCCATACTGTTCGGTCGGGAATGTGAGAGCGGCTCTGCCGCGACCGTTTCCCCCACGCCACGCCGGTCGCGGCCAAGCCGCTCCTA
>JAYVPF010000063.1:0-2530 GCA_043757535.1 Burkholderiales bacterium | reverse complement strand
CTGAACTGGATTCTGCAGCGGAGCGGCGTACGAAGCGACCTGCGTATCGGCGTGCATTTGGAGCGCGGCACGCTACACGCGCATGCGTGGGTAGAGTGTGAGGGAACGCCGGTGAATGACCGCGCTGACATCGCGGCTGAATTCGTTCCGTTTGCCGAAGTGTTGCCCACCACCTCCTTCGACCGTGCATGAGCGGCATTGCCGGAATCATCCATTTCGATGGTCGACCGGTGCAGCCTGGCGAGGTGGAAGCCATGACCTCAGGCATGCACTACCGGGGACCGGACGGCATCAACCACTGGCGCAAAGGGGCTGTCGCTCTCGGCCAGTGCATGCTGCGTACCACGCCTGAGTCGCTGGAAGAAAACCAGCCACTGACCAATGAAGATCAAAGCCTTGTTTTGGTCATGGACGGACGAGTGGATAATTGGGAAGAACTGCGCTGCGAACTGCTGGTCAAAGGCGCGGTGCTGCGCACGCGGGCGGATGCAGAGTTGGTGCTGCGGGCCTATGAGGTCTGGGGGCGCGAATGCTTGCCCCGCATTGATGGTGACTTCGCGCTGGTTATCTGGGATGCGCGGAAGCGAGAGGCGTTTTGTGCGCGGGATCGCGTTGGAAACAGGCCTTTTAATTATCACTGTAACGGACGTTCGCTCGTCTTCGCGTCTGACGTGCATGCCATCCTGTCATTGCCGTGGATCCCGCAGCTCCAGAACGAGGGCGTCGTGGCGGAATATCTGGCCACGGATTGGTGTTCGCAAGACGAAACCTTGTGGCAAGGCATTTTGCGGCTGATCGGCGCTCATCGCATGACAGTCAACGTGGCGGGAGCCGATCTCCATCGGTACTGGACCCCCGACTTGCAGGCCACTTTGCCGTGTCGCAGTGACGAGGATTACATAGAACACTACGGCGCGCTGTTTACAGACGTGGTTCGACGCATGTCTCGTTCCCATTTTCCACTGGCATGCGAAGTGAGTGGTGGCCTCGATTCCTCCGCCATCTTCGCCGTCGCAGAAAGGCAGCGGCAGCAGGGCAACTTGCTGGCGCCAGGACTGGAAGGCTTCACGCTTAACTTTAAGGGCGATCCTGACGCCGACGAACTGTGCTATGTGCGCGCGGTAGGCGCCCACGTGGGTCGATCTATTCGTGAAACACCGCCAGCGCGCAGGTCTTTGGAGTGGTTGGACTGCTACGCGCGATTCTTTGGGGAAATGCCCGAGTACCCGAACCATACGATGTTCCGGTCAATTGAGATGGCTGCCCGTTCTGATAGCAGCCGCGTCATGTTGAGCGGCACAGGGGGCGACGAATGGCTGGGTGGAGGGCAACTCTACTACGCAGAAGCGATCGCTGGACGAAGAGCGCGTGAACTGTGGAAGATGTTCCGGGCCGACTCCAGAGCGACGGGTGCATTTGCCAGTGCATGGTGGTTGGCGCGTGCTGGATTTGCCCCCGTGCTGCCCAAACGCATCCGACTAACGTTGCGAGCCATAGTTTCAACAATTACTGCTGCGACAATGGCTCAACCTTATGATTGGTTGGCACTTCCGCTAAGAAATGAGGTCGGGCGACGTAGGCGCCTAAATGCAAGCTTGCTTGCCCGTCCAGTGCATCGAATTGGGCAACGAGGACAAGTTGCAGCGCTGGATAGTGCCTCTTCGCTCGTAGATCGCGAGATGGGAGAACGGAAAACCGCGCAAATGGGCCTGGAGGTTCGTCGGCCATACTGGAGCGCGAAAATCATTGAAGCTTCCATTGCCACGCCGGAGTACATGCGCTGTCGCGGGCACGAAAACAAATGGATGCATCGACGAGCGATGTCAGGAATATTGCCTGATGTCGTTTTGAAACGTCAATCCAAAGCAATTTTTAATTCCTCCTTCACGCCCCACTGGGATGAATTAAGAGACTTAATAGGTGCCGAAATCTTGCCTCGTCGCCAAACTTGGATCGTCTCGCCCAAGATTGAATGCATGCTCAATGGCGTTCGCAACGACAACCCGCTGCTGTGGCCGGGGGTTGCGATGTGGGTGCTATGGTCGCTCTTCGGTGTCGATGCCGTGTTCAAAGCCGCGAGTCGTGACAATTTTGCCATTCCAACGATTGAAGAAAGCAAAAAATTCTAGACAATGAGTCCACGGCGCTGCTAGACTCGTTGATAAGAAATTTAATGACTGGAGAGTGAAAATGAATGCAGAAGCACATATCGATACCTCTAGTTTAGTTCCGCCACGAGCCAAAGCGTTGTATACGCCGCCCGTGTTGCGGCAGTACGGGGCGGTAGCCCAATTCACTCAGGGCGCTTCCGGCCCCGTCGGTGACGGACAGGGCATGAATATGCTGCCGTCGGATCGGGCGGTTAAGGAAAATATCGTTCAGATCGGGACGCATCCACTCGGGATTGGTTTGTATCTTTTTGACTACAAAGCGCAATATCGTGAGCCCGGTCGAAATGTACGTAATTTTGGTGTGATGGCTGACGAAGTGGAGTCGGTTTTGCCCGAAGCCGTCGGCATGCACGAGAACG
>JAYVPF010000062.1:0-9357 GCA_043757535.1 Burkholderiales bacterium | reverse complement strand
CGTGGTCTTGCGCGAGCGAGTCTTTGTAGCGAATGTCGGGGTTGTCGACGCCGTGCAGCGCCATGTTCATGCTGCCGATGCGCAGCATGGTGTTGTCAAAATCGTAGCCGTGGAACATGCCGTTGTGGAAGTGTTTGCGCAGCGTGTTGTCGCGGAAGATTTCCGGGTGTTTCTCGCGCAGGTATTCGCCCGCCGCGATCAGGAAGCCGCAGGTGCCGCTGGCCGGGTCGCAGATCACGTCCTTCGGGGTCGGCGCGGACATCTCCACCATCATCTGGATCAGGTGGCGCGGCGTGCGGAACTGGCCGTTCTGCCCGGCGCTGGCGATCTTGCCGAGCATGTATTCGTAGAGATCGCCCTTGGTGTCACGGTCTTCCATCGGCACATGGTCGAGCAGGTCGACCACCTTGGCCAGCAGCGCGGGCGTGGGGATGGTGAAGCGGGCGTCCTTCATGTGGTGCGAATAGGTTGAACCGTCGCCCCCCATGCTGCGAAGGAAGGGGAACACATGCTCGCCCACCACAACAAACATGTCCGACGGTGCAAAGTTCTTGAAGCGAGACCAGCGCAGGTCATCGAAATCGCGGGCTCGTGCGTCTTTGCCCTCCGGGAAGATTCGCCGCTCAATCGGTTTGCCCAGACGGACGGATTTGTTCTCTTCCCCTTTCTGCAAATCGTCCAGCCGACGCAGGAACAACAGGTAGGTGATCTGTTCCATCACCTCCAGCGGATTGGCAATGCCACCCGACCAAAACGCGTTCCAGATTGAATCGACTTGGCTACGAAGTTCGCCAGTGAGCATGCAGTGAGTTCCCCATTTTTATGTCTGTGCCAGACCGATGTTGCAGTCGGTCATTCGCGCAGAAGATCAGCGTATCACGGCTATTGCAAACCGGGCCGTCTCAAAGTTCGCTGCACTCAGACACGCGACAAAGATTTGCTTGGGAAACGGCACGGGGTAGCCGCATTGGCTGACTCCTAGTCGGCCCAATCGCGCCAATCGGCGCGATTGGTGCCCGAGACCGGAATCGAACCGGTACGCCCGCTATTCACGAAAGCGGCGGATTTTAAGTCCGCTGTGTCTACCAATTTCACCACTCGGGCAATGCAATTGAGTGGTTGGATTCTAGCGATCAGATGGCGTCGGGCGTTTCAGTCTGTGGGCATACCAAAGCGACCCATCAACGCCTGCCATGGCAGCGTGCCACGCAAGCGGTCAAATGTGGGATCGACTGCGCTGCAAAGAAAGTTGTAGTCGCCAGCACGAGCGGCCTTGTCGAGCCAGGCTAGCGTGGCTTCGTCATCGCCCAGCGCGCATTCAATCATTGCAAACTGATAGGGCGACACAAACGATCTCTCGCTGAAGTTCACCAGAGCTTTCTGCGTGGCTCGCGCTTCGTCGATGCGACGGGTGCCGACGAGCGTGAGTGCAAGTCCGCAGAAGCCAATGCTCATATCCGGGTGACGACGCAAGGTTTCGCGGTAGAGTTGTTCGGCACGTGTCATTTCGCCGGAATGCAGGCAGGTAGCGGCTAGTAGCGTGCGCGCGACCACGTTGTTGGTGTCGGCCTCCAGCATGCCGTCAAATACGCTGCGGGCCTCATCAAAGCGGCGCTGATAGAAGCGCAATAAACCGTGATGCACCCGCGTTTGCGCGTCAAGCGGATCGAGCGCTCTGGCGCGCGCAAAGCTGCGTTCTGCCTCTTCGAAGCGGCGCATGAACATCAGGCCGAATGCATACGAGCGATGGGCGGAAACGTAGCTCGGACCAAAGTGAATCGCTCGCAGCAAGGAGCGCTCCGCGTTTGGCCAATCATGTTCGTAGTAGAGCAAAAACATGCCGAGCGTTGCGTGCGCTTCCGCCAGTTGCGGGTCAAGCGCGAGGGCTTTGGCGACGGCCGCGCGCATGTCGTCGGACACCGCAGCAGCGGGTCGCATGGTCATGCCGACTTCATGCAAAAGCGCCGTGGCCAGTGCAGCGTGGCCACGCGCAAATCCCGGTGCCTTGGCCGCTACTTCGGTAAACAGCAGGGTCGCGCGCGAAATCGAATCGGTCGTGCGCACACGAAGCGCGATATTGCCGCGCTCGAAGGCATCGCGTGCCGCCTCGGGGATCAGCGGCGCATCGGCTGGCGGTGGCGAAAAACGGATCTGATCCGCAGCGACGACCGGCACATGTCCATGATGCATCGCCGCCATCGCCAGGGGCAGCGCGGATCGCACCATCGCCGTTACGCTGTCGAAAAAACGGAATCGCTCAGACGCGACACCCACCGCCGAATCTGACCACAAATGCAGCCCGTCGTTGGCGGCAACGATCTGAATAATGGCTCGCAATTGCTCGTTCTCTTGCTGCAAGCTGCCCTCGATCAACACATCGGCCGCCAGCGCGTGTGCAATTTCACGAATATCGCCGCGCGCACCCTTGAATTGCATGGCGGAGGTGCGAGCGACCACGCGAATTTCCGGCAAGCGAGCGAGCGAATCGGTGATTTCCTCGGTGAGGGCGTCGCTCCAGGCAGCGATATCGCCGCTACCGAGGCCATCGAGCGGGAGCACCGCCAGCACTGGACGATGCACATCAACGTCGGCCTGCACCGTTGCGGTATGCCAGTGCAGCATTGGAATGTAGCTACCCAGTGGCAGCTCGATGACGACGCGGGCGTCGCCGCCGGCGTTCGCGTAGTAGCGCTTTAGGCGCACGCGCAGGCGGCGCGCCTCCACGCGAACCGTGCTGTCCGTTGCGGGATCGAAGTGGGCGGAGGCGCGCCCAAATACCTGCACGCCCAGGTGAATTTCGCGCAGGTTAGCCAGCCGATCAGCCAGCAACTCTTGCACCAAGTAGCGAAGCAGTCGCTGATGCTGCGGCGAACGCACAAACACGGCACTGCTGCATACCGCGTTGAGCTCGTGGCGCACGATTTCGTCAGGAATCGCCGGTTGCATAGATTCGGAAACGCTGCCAAGGTGAAAGAAGCCATTGATGTCACTGATGTGACACGTGAAGATCAACGCGAAAACCGCCTACGCTGCGAAAAGCTCGTCACAATAAGACGTAGATAAATCTGACCAGCGTGACGCAGCAGATTATCACCGACAGCGCGCTTCTAGTCGCTGATCGGGGAGTTCATATCAGCCACAAACCGGAGATCAGGACGTGAATACAACCCCGCTCCATCGTGCAGCCAATTTAGGCCTTGCGGTGCTGCTGTTTTTGTTGATGTCTTTGGCTGGTGCAGCGGACGTCGCGCGACGGTCGGATGCGGCGCTTGTCCAGTCGAACGACCGTGTTGCGCTAACCGGGCATGTTTTGCCTGCGCTGGCGCAGGCTACGGCAGATGTTGCGAAAGTCGATGCCAATCGAAGCGACGAGTTGCTAACGCTGACTGTCGTCTTGAATCGCTCCGACCCGGACGGTTTCGCCGCATATCTGGCAGATTTGTACGATGCATCATCGCCCAACTTTCGCAAATTTTTAAGCCCAACGGAAGTTTCGAATCGATTTGGGCCGTATGCACGTGACTACGACGCAGTAAAGCACTATTTCAGCGCACATGGATTCCGGATTGGAGACCAATCAGTCAACCGTTTGACGCTCGGCATCGAGGGTAGTCGCACCAGTATCGTAAGCGCTCTCAATGTTGCGATCAGCGACTACAGGCTGGACGATAAGAAATTTTTTGCCAATAGCTCAGATCCAAGCTTACCCGCCGACGTGGCGTCACTTGTAAACGCGGTCGTCGGTTTAACTAATCTGGCCACGGCGCGAACTTCCGAACCACAGAAGAAAGCGATATTTAGATCGCTATGTAAATTCGCCATTGGCGCTGCTTCTGTCGGCCTACCAGAAGCGGACAGAAAGAAGTACATCAAAGACTGCTACGCGCTGTTCGGTGTGTCCAAGGCGGCAGGTGAACTACCCGCAGATGATCCGCCACCGCCCGCCTGGCAGGGCGTCGATGGCACCGGGCAAAAGATAGGCATCGTTGCCTTTGACACATTCAACACCAGCGACGTAGCCGACTACTTCAATTTGATCAGCCTGCCTGCGACACAAATTGGTCAGGTCTCAACGGTGCACGTCAACGGCGGCGCGATCACTGGGCCGAATCAGAGCGAAGTGTTGTTAGACATTGCCGTTGTCAGCGTTGCAGCTCGAGGCGCACAAATCGTCGTTTACGACGCCCCGAACAGCGGCGGCGGCAGTTATCAGGCAATCTTCAACGCGATGGTGGGGGGGGGCGTAAACATCATCAGCAATAGCTGGGCGTATTGCGAAGATCAGACGACGCTCGCCGACGTTCAGAGTATTGAATTGATTTTGCAGACCGCCGCGGCGTCCGGCGTGAGCGCTTTTAGTGCCAGTGGTGACAGCGGCAGTAGCTGCCTGAACGGTCACGCCAATACCGCGCATGTTCCGGCCACGTCGCCGCACATCACCGCCGTCGGTGGCACCTCGCTCACGATTGGCCCCGGCTTTACCTATGGTGGAGAAACTTGGTGGGACGGCAGCGCCAGCACGCCAGCTACGGGGCAGGGTGGGTACGGTGTCAGTCGTTTCTTTGCGCGGCCCAGCTATCAAAACACCACGGTTGCCTCCGCCATGCGTTCGATACCGGATGTGGCAGCGAATGCTGACCCGCAGAATGGTGTATCGATATGTCGCGCGAGCGCCAGCGGCTGTCCCGACGGACTTTCATACGGTGGCACCAGCGCCGCAGCGCCATTGTGGGCTGCGTTTGCGGCGCTATTAAATCAGTCGCAGGGCAGCAATCTCGGTTTTTTCAATCCATTGGTTTATCCCCTGGTGTCGACGGACGCTTTTCACGACGCTGCTTCAATGGGCACTGATTTCGCTCACGTCGGTCTCGGTTCACCGAATCTTCCGCGCCTGCACCAACGACTCACGGCGCAAACCGCTGGTATCGCGAGCCCGAGCGTGTCTCAAGTGCATGCTCATCTAGCTTCCAATTTCAGCTTAGCGAACGGTGATCCGCGAGCGTTGCCAGTGCCTGCAGACGGCGTAGCAATCGCCTACGTGGTAGTGCGTTTGGCTGATGCGCTGGGCAACGTTGTCGGGGATAAGACGGTAAGTCTGTCATCGCCGCCATCGAGCGCAGTGATCACACCGGCGACGGCGGTGACACGGTCCGACGATGGCATTGCGATATTTACGGTTACCAATCTAGCTGTCGAAACCTTGACGTTTACCGCCACTGACGCGACCGACGGTGTAACTCTGGCGCAAACTGCACGAGTCGCTTTTGTCGTGCCGCTTGCGGCGGGCGGCAGTATCGCTGCTCTGACCGGCAGCGCAGCAGCCGATGGCGTCGCAACCGATACGATCACGGTACTGCTTCAAGATTCACTGGGGCGTCCGACGCCCGGCAAACTCATCCGCTTGGAGCAAACGGGTAGTGCTGTCGTCAGGGGGCCGAATCCGAGCGTGACCAATGCCAGCGGCCAGTTGGTGTTCACGGTCTCCGACACCAAACTGGAGAACGTGATCTTCACGGCCTACGATGCGAGCGACGGTGATTTACGGGTTCCTGGCTCCGCTTCGGTCAACTTCAGTGCAGGTGGCAGCGAAAACTGCGGTAGCACCACGTTCGGCCCCAATGTCACTGCGGCTCCCGGCTATGCGTTCACGCCCTTTGCCACGGGCTTCCTTCCGAAAAACACCAGTTTTGGTGGTGTCAATTACGGCTGCCGCGGTGCGGGTGGAATGGCATTTGATCCGTCTGGCAATTTGTTCGTGGGCGACATTCACAGCGGCAATATCTACAAGTTTCCACCCGCAGGCGGTGCCGTCGGCGCGGGCACCCTGGTCACCACAACGCCTCTGGAGCCGGGGCTGGGAGGCCTGACGTTTGGTCTCGACGGCAAACTCTACGCAGCGTCAAATTCGACCACTGGCAACTTTTTCACCGGGGCGGTGCGTGAAATTAATCCAGTCACCGGCGCAATTGTGCGCGTCGTCGCTCCGTCGATTACGTGTGCCTCCTACATCGCGACCGACCCGATTAGCGGCGACCTGTTTGTTGACGATTCCTGCTCGGGCGCGGGCTCTGACAACGGTTCGATCTGGCGCATTTCCAATCCCGGTAGTGCAACCCCAAGCACGTCGGTCTATGCGGCAACGGCGGGCGTTAACGGGGGGCTAGCATTTTCCTCGGGCGGCACGCTCTATGTAATTGATTACCTGAACAACGGTGTGACCAAGATCACAGGCACCAGCAAACCTCAACCACCGGTGAAGACAACGCTGCCCGGATTCACGGGGCCGACCTTGAGCATCGCAGTATTGGGTGCGCAAGCCAACGGCGACGCGACCACGATGCTGATCGGAACCGGTGCCGACCCGTCTGGATTTCCAGCGGGCCTCAAGGCGTTCGACATTACGGGCAATCCGGTGACGACGACGTCAATTTTGGTCAATAACACTTGGGCCAATGTCGAGCAAACTGGGCCGGACGGTTGCCAATATGTGAGCGTATGGACTGCGGTCTACAAAATCACCAATGCTGATGGCAGCTGCCCGCTGGTGTTGACCGCACCGCGACTCGCGCTTAGCCCCGCCGCCGTAGCACCCAATCCGGCTCAGGGCAGTTCGCAGAGTTTCACGGCGACTTTCCATTACACCAGTGTGCCTAGTGGAACGCCCGTTCTATTCACGATCATCGGCGCTAACGCCGGATTCAAGCTCGCAAACACCAATGCCAGTGGTTCGGCAACGATAAGCTACACCGGCGTAAATACCGGAGTCGACACCATCGTCGCATCGGCTACTGTCGGCAGCACAACATTTACGTCGAACGTTGCAAAGATAACGTGGTCGACAGGTCTGCACGCCACATCCATCGACCTCAATTCGAGTCCGACAGGTGCCGTCGTCGGAAGTCAAACTACGCTTGCCGCAACGCTTGTCGATGTTTCAGTGACACCCGCTGTGCCCATTCCGGGCGTGACGGTTCGCCTGAGTGTTGGCAGCCAGTTCTGCAACGCAACCACCAATGCCAGCGGCGTTGGAAGTTGCAACCTGACGCCGTCCGCCGTGGGTAATTTGACGCTGACTGCAAGCTTTACGGGCAATTCGCAGTACACCGCCGCAACCGTATCGACGCGCTTTGCAGTGACGCCCCGATTGGCACTGGATGTCGACGGCGACGGCATTTACAACGCGTTAACCGACGGGCTGTTGATCCTGCGCTGGATGGCTAATGCGAGCGATCCCGCGCTGGCGAATGCCGCCATCGGAACCAATGCCACGCGGCGCACCGCGGCGGACATTGCCGCATATTTGACGACGCTCGGATCGCTCTTGGATATTGACGGCAACGGTCAGATTGAGTCGCTAAAAGATGGCCTGCTCATCATGCGCTACCTGTTCGGTTTCCGTGGTGCCGCGCTGATCAATGACGCCGTGGGTGCGAATCCAACGCGATTCACTGCCGCTGATATTGAGGCCTATTTGCGCGGTTTGACGCCGTAGATTTTCGTAGCGGCAGCAAATTTTGCGCTGTTCGGTTGACTTTGCACCGCATTCAGCTTTTCGCTGAATGCGTTATTTTACCGGGGCTGAAAGCGCTTTTACGCAAATATCGACTTTACCAATAAATTGTTCCTAGCCAGCAAGCAGTGGTCATTTGTGCACAAAGTTGTGCAGTTCATTGAACGCTTCACGGACGATCACGTTTGCTGCATGCCGAGCAGAAATAGCGTCGGTTCTTTTTGCGAAAAGTGAACGCGATCAGCGTCGGTCCAGGCGTGGATGCGTTTACAGACGATCATTTCCTGCGCGGTGGAAAGTGCCTGTGCGACGCATAGATCAATGTTGCCGCTGACCGTTGCGCGAATGGCGTCGATCATCGGCGCATTGCGGTAGGGCGTTTCGATGAAGATATGCGTGCCTTGAGTGGTTTTGAGTAAGCGGTCGATGGCTTTCAATGCGGCATCACGCTCGGGCGCTTTGCTTGGCAGATAGCCGTGAAACGTGAACAACTGGCCGTTCAGGCCACTGGCCATCAGGCCGAGCAAAACAGAGGAGGGACCCACCAGCGGAACGACCTTCGCGCCGAGCTGATGCGCGAGCGCTACGAATGTTGCGCCCGGGTCGGCCATGCCGGGGCAGCCGGCGTCGGAGACTACCCCGACGTCAACACCCGCTTTGAGCCACGCGGCGCATTGATTGATCGCTGCTTTGGCAGGATCGCAAGGCACCATCGCGATGTCGGCGATCACCCGCTCGGGCGACACGGTTTTCAGGAAAGCGCGGGCGACTTTGGGCGTTTCTACGATGAAGTGTGACAGTTGTCGTGTGATGGCCAGTGTGCGAACGGGCAGCACGTCGCTAGGCTCGCAAAGCCCCAACAAATTGGGCACGAGGTACAGCGTTCCGCTCATAGCGCGCCCAGCTCACGCAAAAAATCCGTGAGCCGGATCAGCGGTAGCCCAATGATCGCGGTTGGGTCGTCGCTCTTCACGGCTGCGAGCAGCATGATGCCATTGGTTTCGACTTTCACCGATCCGGCGGCGTCGAATGGCTGTTCGCGTTCGAGGTAGGCGATGAGCAGCTCGTCGGGCAGATTTCGGTAAACGATTTCGGTTGGCACCACGTTCATGAGCGGCGCTCGCTCCGGAGCCAGCACGCAAAGTGCCGTGTAGCAAATGAGCGTGCGGCCCTGACAACGCCTGAGTTGAGCCAACGCGGCGGCGAAATCGCCGGGTTTGGACATCGCCTCACCGTCGAGATCGAGCACCTGATCGGAGCCGATAACGATTGCGTCCGGGTGCTTGCCCGCGACGGCGAAGGCCTTTTCGAAAGCCAATCTGCGGCAGTTCGCAAGCGGGGATTCGCCGCTAAGCTGCGTCTCGTCAACCTCTGGTTTAGCCACTGAAAACGGGATTGCCAGCCGTTCGAGCAGTTCGCAGCGGTAGCGGGAGGTGGACGCGAGAATGAGCGGGTGTTTCATATAGCTCGAAGTGTAGTAGCGCCGCCCTCAGAAAATAGTTATAATCATGGGCTTTCATCTTTCCGGGTGCGTCGCCAAATGCTAGGACGCTCGCTCAGGGAAAGTGCAGCGTATTTGATCGTCCGGAGGCCAAAATAAGTATCAAAGACGCTCAAAAACCCGATAAAGTGAAGACTGACGCCGACTGGAAGTATCGCCAGAACGCCTCGCAATTTGCCCGGTTGGGCTACGAGATCGCGGGAACGCTCACTGCCGAAATGCTGGCGCGAGCCACCGAGGGTGATGCTGTCGTGCATGCCGTCACCGGTTCGGTGCGCTGTCTGGAGGCGAAGATTTCCGGGCGCATCGGCTTTGTCGTGTCGATAGCGGGATCGGTGGGTTTGAC
>JAYVPF010000061.1:0-9406 GCA_043757535.1 Burkholderiales bacterium | reverse complement strand
GCGCACTAGCAGAGCCAATATGCGGGGCATCAAACGCAAGATGAGTAACTGGCCGCTACGAAGCGCTCGCGCTGATTCGGATACATCAACGAGCGCTCAAAGGGTCATTTGTATTGTTAAATGACGTGTATTGGGGCTAGATGCCAATTAAGCCAGAAGTCGACTATACGAATTAATTGGCCGCAACCCGATATTGAATGGCGCATACGGTGAAAAGCTGTATCGCCCGTGCGCTCACAGGTTCCTGCTTGCGATACTTAGGCACCGTGTTTTTTCCATCCCGTCGCGGAGATTTAAGAATATTTAAGGACAAGGGCGCGGCGCATCTCATAAACTACCAACACACTTTTTCATCTCCCTACTTTTACCAACCCTCCTGAGGAAATTTCAATGAAACTTAATCTTCCAGCGATTGCCGTAGGCGCGGCTCTTTCCGTATTCGCAGCAGTGCCAACTTTCGCCGTGGACTTGGCCTACTTCCAGAAACAGTCCTGTGACGAATTGGGCAAGGAAAGCGACGCGTTAACCAAGGCAGAGTCTGCCATTGCGGACGGAAAGAAGAAAAAGAGCAGCGAGGCCGCAATCAAAAACACGGTCGGCTTTTTGTTGACTGGTTGGCCTTGGTGGACCTCGGCTGATCACGGCAACGCCGACGCGCAGCTGGCCGAAATTCGCGCGGATGTGAAGATGGTGAAAGCAGCGCAAAAGTCCAACAAGTGCTCTATTCGGTAAGCTGCGGCTATTTGCAAGCTCTCGCGCCCGTTACGTGGCGCGGTCGAGCCAAACCCAGCCGTCGCGACTTTTTGATCGCGACGGTTCCAGAATCGTCTAGTGCATCTGAGCGACGATGGCCAGCTCCACATCCTGAAGCCGATCTTTGCCGAAAAACATTTCCTCGCCAACGAAAAATGTGGGGGAGCCAAACGCGCCGCGCTCAAATGCCGATTGCGTATTGGCGAGTAACTTTGCTTTGACCTCGGGTAGTTGCGAGCCTTCGAGCAACACTTTCCCATCGAGTCCCGCGCCATTTAACGCGGTAAGTACTTCGGCCGGTTCGTTTAAATTGCGCGCCTCTTCCCACATCGCGGCGAACATCACGTCCACGTAGCGCACAAAATATCCTAGCGATTGCGCCGCTACCGCACCGCGCATCATGTGCAATGTGTTGACCGGGAAGAACGGATTCATCTTGAATTGGGTGAGGCCGTGTTTCTGAATAAAGCGCTTGATCTCAAGCATGTCGTAAGCGCGTCGATTGGGCACATCGGCGTACGCCTCGATGGGCGAGCGATTGTTGGTCAGCTTGAACAGCCCGCCGAGAAGGATCGGTACGTACTCGACCGTAGTGCCCGTGCGTGCCTCAACAGCAGATAAAACTTTGTGGCACAAATAGGCATTCGGACTGCCGAAATCGAAAAGGAATTGGATGGAAGCGTTCATGAGATTGATGGGTAATTGTTACGTGTCTTATAGTGTTCAAATTGACGGTCTACCAATTCTCAGTCCACGGTCGTAAGTCGGTCTCGTGCGTCCAGGCGTCACGCGGCTGTCGGTGTATTTGCCAATAGGCCTCAGCGATGTGATCGGGATCGAGAATGCCATCCTGATCCTTCAACGCATATCGATCCGGGAAGTTACTGCGGATGAATTCGGTATCGATGGCACCGTCAATGATGGGGTGGGCAACATGGATACCCTTCGGCCACAGCTCGCGGGCCATGCTCTGCGCCAGCGCTCGCAATGCATGCTTGGCACCGGCAAAGGCGGCGAAACCCTCGCGCCCGCGCAGGCTCGCCGTCGCACCGGTGAAAATAATGGTACCGCGACCGCGAGGCAGCATGACCTTCGTGACTTCGCGCCCCATGAGGAAACCGCCGAAGCACGCCATCTCCCACACCTTCTGATATACGCGAGCCGTCGTGTCGGTAATACTGAAGCGCACGTTCGCCCCAATGTTGAAGACGGCCACTTGAATCGGCGCGATGTCGCGCTCAATCCGCTCGACGAGCGCGACCATTTCTTCTTCCCTGCGCGCGTCGCTGGCGAACGCATGTGCCTCGCCGCCTTCTGCGCGGATTTGTGCGACCAGCGGCGCAAGCTTGTCGGCCGAGCGCCGCGTCACGCAGGCGATGTAGCCCGCTAGGGCAAATCGTCGCGCCACTGCGCCGCCAGTTGCGTCACCTGCTCCAATGACCAGAATCGCTTTTTTCGCCTGCATGGACACCCTTTAGTTTCGTAGCCGTTGGTTGCGCGCAGCTCGCTCACCAAGTCGGCTGCAATCCGCCACTACCAGCCCAGAAAAGTCTATGCCTGTCGGGCAGCCAGCACAGCGTTAAGCGTTTTACTTGGCCGCATAATGGCATTGACTTTCGCCTCATCAGCGAGGTAATAGCCGCCAATGTCGACGGGCTTGCCTTGCACGTCCGAAAGCTCTGCCACGATGGTTTGCTCGTTCTCGGTCAACGCTTTGGCGAGCGCCGCGAAGCGGGCGGCGAGCGCCAGATCGTCTTTTTGCGCCGCGAGCTCCTGTGCCCAGTACATCGCGAGGTAAAACTGGCTACCACGATTGTCGAGCTGACCGGTTTTCGGCGACGGATTCTTGTTGGTATCAAGCAGTGTTCCCGTGGCCGCATCCAGCATTTTCGCGAGGATTTTCGCCTGCTTGTTTCCGGTCTTGATGCCAAGATCTTCGAGCGATACCGCGAGAGCAAGGAACTCACCCAACGAGTCCCAACGAAGGTGATTTTCTTCCACCAGTTGCTGCACATGCTTCGGGGCTGAGCCGCCAGCGCCGGTTTCGTACAGGCCCCCACCCGCCATCAGCGGCACGATGGAGAGCATCTTGGCACTGGTGCCCAGCTCCATGATCGGGAACAAATCGGTGAGGTAGTCACGCAGGATGTTGCCGGTGGCGCTGATGGTGTCGAGGCCACGAATCACGCGCTCCAGCGTGTAGCGCATGGCGCGCGTCTGGCTCATGATCTGGATGTCCAGACCGGTGGTGTCGTGCTCGTGCAGGTACATCTTTACTTTAGTGATCAGCTGGGCTTCGTGCGGACGGTAGGCGTCCAGCCAGAACACCACCGGCATGGCGGAGTTGCGCGCTCGGTTGACGGCGAGCTTGACCCAGTCACGAATGGCCGCGTCCTTGACCTGACACATGCGCCAGATGTCACCTGCTTCCACGTTCTCGCTCAGCAGCACTTCGCCGGTGCTCAGATCGGTAATGTTGGCAACACCATCCTCGCTGATTTCGAAGGTCTTGTCGTGTGAGCCATATTCTTCGGCCTGTTGGGCCATCAGGCCGACGTTGGGTACGGTGCCCATCGTCTTCGGGTCGAACGCGCCGTGCCACTTGCAGAAGTTGATGATCTCCTGATAAATGCGGGCGAAGGTGCTCTCTGGCATCACCGCCTTCACGTCCTTTAGACGACCATCGGCCCCCCACATCGTGCCGCCATTGCGGATCATGGCGGGCATCGACGCGTCGACGATCACGTCATTGGGCGAATGGAAGTTGGTGACACCCTTGGCTGAATCCACCATCGCCAGTTCGGGGCGATGCTCGTGGCAGGCGTGCAGGTCGCGCTTGATCTCGTCCTGTTTACTCTGCGGCAGCGAAGCGATCTTGTCGTACAGGCTGACCATGCCGTTGTTGACGTTGACACCCAGTTCGTCGAACAACTTGCCGTGTTTCTCGAAAGCGTCCTTGTAGAAGATACGCACGCAGTGGCCGAACACGATGGGGTGCGACACCTTCATCATCGTCGCCTTCACATGCAACGAGAACATGACGCCGCTCTTGTAGGCATCGTCGATTTCTTTTTCGTAGAAAGCCAGTAGCGCCTTCTTGCTCATGAACATGCTGTCGACAATTTCACGGTCGAGCAGAGCGACTTTCGGTTTGAGCACGATAGTCTTGCCGCTCTTGGTGATAAGCTCCATCCTCACTTCGCGCGCCTTCTCCAGCGTCATCGACTTCTCGCCGTGATAGAAGTCGCCGTGATGCATGTGCGAGACATGCGAGCGCGAGGCCTGACTCCATTCGGCCATGCTGTGCGGGTTCTTGCGAGCGTAGTTCTTCACAGCCAGCGGCGCGCGACGGTCGGAGTTGCCTTCCCGCAACACCGGATTGACTGCGCTACCGGTGCACTTGGAGTAGCGAACACGAATTACCTTGTCTTCGTCGGTCGTCGGGTCTTCCGGGTAATCAGGGATCGCGTAGCCCTTGGCCTGAAGCTCTTTGACGCAGGTCATCAACTGCGACACCGAAGCGCTAATGTTCGGCAGCTTGATGATGTTGGTATCTGGCAGCAGCGTGAGCTTGCCCAGTGCGGCCAGATTGTCAGGGACGCGCTGCGCCTCGGTCAGAAACTCGGGAAACTCGCCGAGGACACGCGCCGCAACAGAAATATCGCTCGTCGCGACATTGATGCCAGCGGGCGTCGTGAAGGCACGGATGATGGGCAAAAACGCGTGGGTCGCCAGCAGCGGGGCCTCATCGGTCAAGGTGTAAATGATGGTAGGCTGCTGGGTGCTCATCAATAATCTTTCTAAATTAGTTTCTGAAATTGTGGTCGGTTTGTGAATGTCAGTGTCATGAACAAGGCACACTGAGCGCAAGCGTAGTTTGCCCGAAAATGCTTGCGCTGCTCTGTCGACATCCGGTGTGTCGCGCGTGCTGTGAACACCTTATGCTAACTATTGCGCGATCGACCCGGCGGGCAGTGTTGCGCGCTTCGTGACAAATTCCGGGTCGCACGAAGCGTCTGCACAGACTCAGAAAACTCTCTTTTTGCGATTGTGTTGCAGGCGGGTGCATTCGTATTTATCACTTATTATTCAACACTTTACGTGCAATCCACGAGCGCATTAAAGATTTTTTTACGACGGTGGCAGGGTCAATCACTTGCGCGCCCCGTCACAACCCTCTACGCTTCGCGCCGCGCTCACAACGTGTCCTAGACGCGATGAGCCTCAACACAGCAATTCACAACAATGTTCCGGGAGAGTGTCATGTTTTTTTCCATTCGCCGCGCGCTGAAATGCGCCGCGCCGCTTGCGGTTGTTGCATTGGTTCAACTGGGCGGTTGCGCCAGCACGCCGCCGCCGCCTGCGCCACCACTCGCGCCGGTCGTGACGCGGCCCGCAGTGGTGCTGCCTATCGCCCAGCTTGATCGCGGCGTGCAGATCGTGCTGCCGGATACCGTACTCTTTCAGACCGGCAAGGCCGACCTGAATGTTGCCGAAAGCGGCCCGTATCTGGATCGTATTGCCGTGCTGCTGAACACCAAAACAGTGAAAAAAATTGCGATTGAAGGTCACACCGACAGCGTCGGTAGCGCGGCGTCAAATCAACGCCTGTCTGAGCAGCGAGCTGACGCCGTCGCCAACGCGCTGGTCGCCCGCGCCGTGCCAACAGATCGTCTCACCCGACGCGGCCTGTCGTTCACGCAGCCGGTCGCGCCAAATGACGTGGACGCGGGTCGTCGCTTGAATCGTCGCACCGAGGTCATCGTGCTCGACGAAACCGTGGAAAACATCACGCGTGGCGAACCTGCGAACGCGTTTGAAGATGCCGCAGCGCGAGTAAAAACAGCCCTCGAAGCGGGTAAAGGCAAAGGCTAATGGAAAACGACAACGGCATCACCCGCCGCGATGGTCTGCGCGCGCTAGCCCTGCTGCCAGTGCTGGCTTCGGGTTGGGTCGCGGCGCAGTCCGCCAAGGCTGCCCGCGTCGCTGCCCCACGCGTCGCCTTGGTGCTCGGCAGCGGCTCGGCACGCGGTTTTGCACACATCGGCGTGATCAAAGCGCTGGAAGCCGCAAAGGTCAAGCCGGATCTAATCGTTGGCACCAGTGCGGGCGCGTTGATTGGTGCCTTTTACGCGGCGGGCTTCACCGGCGCGCAGATGGAAGAGCTGGCGCTGAAGGTCAAGGACATTGATATCGTTGACATGCAGAGCGGTGCCAAGCGCGGCATGGTGCTGGGTGACACGTTGCAAACGTTCGTCAATCGGGCCACGCGAGATCGTCCCATCGAGTTGCTTGGCATTCCGTTTATTGCGGTTGCGACGCAGCTGCGCACCGGTGAGGTCAAGACTTTTCGCAGTGGTGATCTGGGCCTCGCGGTGCGCGCCTCATGCAGCGTTCCCGGTGTGTTCATCCCACCGAAAATTAACGAAATTGATTACGTCGACGGCGGTCTGGTGAGCCCGGTGCCGGTGCGCATTGCGCGCGATGCGGGCGCGGACTTTGTGATCGCCGTGGACGTCAGCAGCGGCCCGCTCAACACCACGCCGGTCGGCATTTACGAGCAGGTGATGCACAGCTTTGACATCATGGGCCGCTCGCTCGCGAAGATTGAGGCCGAGCAGGCCGACGTGCTCATTCGCCCGGATTTGGCGCGCCTTGCCAGCACCGATTTCAATGCGCGCGCCGCGTTCATCCAGATTGGTCAAAACGCCGGGACGCGATTTGCCCCAGTTGTCACTGAGAAGTTGGCACTTTGGCGCGGGGTTCGCAAGCAGGGCTAAGCACAATGCCGGTCACTTATTACTGAGTCAACCAAATGTGACCGGTTCGGCAGGCTCCCTCTCCCTGGGGGAGAGGGTTGGGGTGAGGGACTTGGCACACGTTTCACGCATCGCCATGCAATCACCCTCACCCCCCGCCCTCTCCCCCAGGGAGCGGGAGCCATACCGGTTGCGATCAGGCATATTTAGTTGACTTGCTAATAAGCGCTAATTCGTCGATTTTGTAGAGCACCTCTAATAATTCGTTTTTGGGGATGCAGTGCTAGTGTAGTGTTGCATTCTGTTTACTTTTTAAGCGGCTGTTTGCGCGGATGACCTTTTGTAGGATGTCTTTGGCCTTGGCCGTCCAGATAAATGGCTTTGGGTTTTGGTTGTGAACGCTGATGTAGTGTCTGATGGCCGCTTCGAGTTCACCCACGCTGGTAAAAACGCCTCGTCGTAGCGCATCCACCGTCAGAGATCGAAAGAAGCGCTCCACCATATTCAGCCACGACGCGGAGGTGGGCGTGAACTGTAGGCGGATACGCGGATGTTTCTCAAGCCAAGCCAGCACCGTCGGGTGTTTGTGGGTGGCGTAGTTGTCGCAGATCAGATAGAGCGTTTTCTGTTTCGGAGTCTCCCGCTCGATCTTCTTCAAGAAGTGCAACCACTCCTGATGCCGATGTCGTGCAGCACATTCGGCAATCACGCTGCCATCGAACGTGCTCATCGCGGCAAACAGCGTGGTGGTGCCGCATCGCTTGTAGTCGTGGGTCATCGTCTGCGCCCGTCCCGGCTTCATCGGCAGACCCGGTTGTGTGCGATCAAGCGCCTGCACCTGAGTCTTCTCGTCCAGACACAGTACCAGCGCATGCTCGGGCGGGCTCATGTAGAGCCCGACAATGGCCTCGAGTTTCTCGACAAAGGCCGGGTCGCGGGAAACTTTGAACTGCTTGATCCGGTGCGGCTTGAGCCCGTGTTTGCGCCACTGTCGGGAGACGGTGGCGTTGCTGACCCCGAGTCGCTCGGCCATCAGGCGTGTGCTCCACTGGGTGGCCCCTTCGGGTAGCGTTTGTGTGGTCAGCTCGATGAGCTTTGCCGTATCAAGCTTGTCAGGACGTCCGCCGCGCGGCAGATCACGAACAATGGCGGCAAAGCCACCGAGCGCGTAGCGATTTCTCCAGCGCCCCACCACCACCCGGTCAACCCCCAATAGCTCGCCGACCATGATGTTCTCAAGTCCATCGGCGCAGAGCACAACGATGGCCGCTCGCTCTGCGAGCCGAACGCTCACGCTCGTGCTCTGTGCGGTGCGAACAAGTCGATCACGCTCGGTCTCCGTCAGCTCAATTCTTACCGCAACCCTCATCGCTCTGCCCCCTGTAGTTTGAATACAGGTTCGACAGCATTCGCGTATATAAGTTGCTTTGTTTATGTAACACTACACTAGGAGCCCGGAGCGCAGCAACTAGAGCGTACGCTCTGGTACGTGAGCTCATTTGCCAAAAGCGCGAGCACAGCGCGACAACGCAATGCGCCCTATACACGAATTATTAGAGGTGCCCTCTAGTCCGTTGCGACGCCACTAGCGAAAACGCCGCGAGCGGCAGTAGACTTGCGCGCATGAGCTCATTCTCCGACCTACTGCAAAGAGACCGCGCCTCGACCGATAGCTTCATCGCGCGTCTTCCAAAAGCCGAACTGCATCTGCATATCGAAGGCTCGCTTGAGCCCGAGATGATGATTGCCAAGGCGTTCAAGCACGGCATCAAGCTGCCTTATGCAAATGTCGAATCATTGCGCGCGGCCTACAACTTCAACAACTTGCAGGAGTTTCTCGACCTCTACTACGCCGGTGCCGACGTGCTGCGTGACCGCGATGATTTTTACG
Source organism: Burkholderiales bacterium (assembly GCA_043757535.1). Classification (GTDB taxonomy): domain Bacteria; phylum Pseudomonadota; class Gammaproteobacteria; order Burkholderiales; family Casimicrobiaceae; genus Casimicrobium. The sequence goes on along the minus strand of JAYVPF010000061.1, from coordinate 1,003 downwards.
ATTTGACGTGGGCCTACTTGCAGCGCGCGAAGGCCGATAACGTCGTGCACACCGAAATCTTTTTCGACCCGCAAACGCACACAGCACGAGGCATCGATCTCGAAGCCGTGGTCACCGGCATCGTCGAGGCGCTGCACGACGGCGAGGCAGAGCTTGGCATCACGTGGCGATTGATCCCGAATTTTTTGCGCCATCTCTCCGAACAGGAGGCGATTGACACGCTCGCCGAGCTTGAGCCCTACATGGAGCATTTTCACGGCTTTGGGCTGGACTCAAGCGAGGTCGGCAATCCGCCTTCGAAGTTCGCGCGCCTGTTCGCGGAGATTCGTTCGCGCGGCTATCCGGTCGTCGCGCACGCGGGCGAAGAAGGCCCACCCGAATACATCATCGAGGCGCTGGACATCCTGCATGTTGCCCGCATCGACCACGGCATTCGCGCGATTGAGGACCCCGCGCTCACCTCGCGTTTAGCGCGCGGGCAGATTCCGCTGACCGTGTGTCCACTGTCAAACGTGAAGCTGTGCGCGGTGCCAACGCTTGCCGCGCATCCGCTGAAAAAATTGCTCGATGCGGGGTGTTTGGTCACCATTAATTCCGATGACCCGGCGTATTTCGGCGGCTATATCGGCGACAACTATCGCGCCATTGCCAGCGCGCTCGATCTCAGCAACGAAGACCTGAAAATGCTCGCCGCGATGAGCATTCGCGGCAGTTGGCTGCACGACGCACAGAAGGCGCGCCACCTTGCAAAGATCGATCAGCTCTGAGCTGAAATCCCATTCACACCGGGCATAGACGCCAAATATGACGAAAGTCAGTTTTTATCGTTAATCGCCTCTAACCCGCGTTCAGTAAAGCTTTGAACACAAAGTTGTATCTGACTTTTCGCGTGCACCACCCTTTCGGGCACCTCTAATAATTCATTTTTGGGGATGCAGTGTTAGGAGCCCGGAGCGCAGCAACCGGAGCGTACGCGCAGGTCACGTGAGGATTGCGAGCACCG
>JAYVPF010000060.1:0-9407 GCA_043757535.1 Burkholderiales bacterium | reverse complement strand
TACAACGAGAATGCCACCCCCTTCGTCTGGCGCAAGCGCGAGGTGAAGGGCTCGCAGCTTCGTAACACTATCGTTAACTTACGCAATTAAACACTAGTCAGGAACGCCATTTTCTCGCTTTAGCCCGTGTCAAATGGCGGTTTAGCGGACAAGCTGTACCGTTTTATTGAGCCCCTGCGAATCGTTCGGCTATCCCAATGCGCTGCCGTGGATCGCGAGAAATTTACTGTCGCCGCAACCGAAAATGCGAGGGTAGATTTTCGGTAGACGAGCGTTGATCAGCATCGGCACCCGCAAATCTGGCCGCGTTATAGCGTTTCGAAAACGCAGCAAACGTCGCCGCATGCATCGGCCACCTAACGCCTGCGCGGGCCAACGCCGCGCTCACCGTTTCATGCGGTGCAATCGCGAATTCCGCTTTGATCAGGCGCTTGCGAAGGCTGCGCCAGCTCCGCAGCATCGGGTCAACCCGGCGCTCGTTTCGCTTGAGCCACAACCACCACGCGAAGCCCATCAGTGCCCCGCTGGCGGTGATGGCAATCATCATCCAGCCCAGCGCCGCGAGTGGATTGATTCCGCCCAAACCCAAGTCTTTCAGCAATTCTTTCTGGCGATCACGATCAAATCCAATGACCCATTTGGTGTACGAAAAACTTGCGTCTTCCCACAGGTTTGAGAGACCGGTGAACGAGATCCAGTTGCCCGTACTGACCAGCATGCGCTCGGTCTCAGGCAATGATTGTTGAATGCCCTGCTCGATGCGATCAGGCGCGACCGCGCCCGTGGGATCAACCCGCCGCCAACTGCCATCGATCCAAACTTCGACCCATGCATGCGCGTCGCTCTGGCGCACGATCATGTGGCCCGCTGGCTGATATTCGCCGCCCTGATAGCCGGTGACGACGCGCGCAGGAACACCGCTCGCCCGCAGCAAAAAAACGGTTGCACCCGCATAGTGTTCGCAAAACCCCTTGCGTCCATCGAACAGAAATTCATCAATCGAAGTGTTGCCACGCTGATTACCATAGAGTGGCGGGTTCAGGGTATAGAAAAACTTCTCCTGATTGAAATGGACGAGTAGTGCTCTGACGCGTTCGCTATGGTTTGGGTAGCGCGTAGCGAGTTCAACCGCGAAGGCACGAGCACGTGGGTTCCATGTGCGCGGGCCGGTGCGTAACTCCGAGCTTTGAGCGTCGGGAGCATCGCCCGCATACGATCCACGAGCAAACGATTGCGCGCGATATTGCGTTGCGCCATTGGTGGCACGGCGAACGCCAATTTGCTGCGCGTCGGATAGAAACACGGCGCGCTCCACCGAAGGCCCCGACGGATACGCCACCGGCAATTCAAGGATGGGCAACCAGCGCGACTCCTGTCGATCCACGGTGACCGTGTAATTAATCGCTTCGCGCGCATGCTCTGCTGGCGTGAAGTTCAGGAAATCCCCACGCATATTGGACGGCGTTTCCGACAAACCCGCGCTCCACGTCAGCCCATCAAATTCGCGCAACACCGGCCCGCGCCAATACAGATCTTGCTGCGACGGTTTGCGGTTTTCAAATTCGACGCGAAAAGCTGTTTCTTTTGAAAGAATGAGTGTTGAAATATTTCCCGGTCGCATTTCATCGGACAATCCACTTTTGCTAGTGGCTCGATCACTCATGCCCCACAGTGGCGCTGTCGCACGCGGGAACAGCACAAACAGCATGGCAGCGAGCGGGATGCCGAGCATCGTATGCGCAGTCGCGCCCTTGATATGTTGCCAAAGCGACGGTGCGCCCGGTGCCGACGCCGGTGCATCAAACACACGAAGCGCGGCGACGAAGACGACGATGATGGGCGCGACCGAGAGTGCGGCGATGAGTCCCAGATTCTCAAAAAAACTGGCGACGAAGAGCACCAGCGCCATGCCCCACACCACCATGAAATCGCGCGTACTTTTTGTCTCGACCAATTTGAGCGGGCCGAGAATGAACAACAGCGCAATGCCGGAATCGCGGGCGAACAATTTGCCGTATTCCACGAAGACCAATCCACCGGTGGCGAGTGTCAGCAGAATGAGACCGACGCGCCACACGAACTGGCGAGGTGCTTCACGCACTAATACGCAAAGCAGCAGCGCCACCAATCCGGCGAATATGATGAGCGGTTTCATCGCGAGCACATTTGCGCCTTGCGCAAGGGCGACGGCGAATGCCATGAAGCGTCGAGCACGCAGGTCGGGGTCGGCGAGCACGTTCTTCACGTCGAAACCGCAAAGCCCGGTAGACGCAGCCCCGGTCGCGCTCGGGCTGACCGTAGCGCGACTGCGGTCGCACCTATCGCCACTACGCGGTGAGCGGCGAACAACAGCACGCTGTTCATCATCGCAATCCCAGCACGTCTTCAGGTCGCAGCGGGTACACCGCAAGCACGATAGACGCATCAGCAAACTGCTGCGACCCGTCGGCCAGCGGCAGTTGTGCGTTCGGCATCGACAATGAGTACGCACAGTTCTCGTTATGCGCTCTGAGCAGCCATGCGGCCATGCGTGAAAGGCGCGCTTCAGTTTCTGTGGGTTGCACCCTCCGTTGCGTCATTTGCCAAGACAAATCAATCTCGTGACGCGTGCCCGTATCGCCGGTTCGTGTATACCATTCGCCGGACTTTGCGACTTGTTTCCACGCGACACGTCGCAGCGAATCGCCATGAACAAATTCGCGCAGGCTGTCGGGGTCGTGTGCGACTTGTGTTCGCCCAGTGTTCGCGCCGTCTGCGCCGGAAGCCTTGGGCAATGCGGGCGGCGGCGTCTCTGGGACCGGTTCGACCAGCGCGACCCATTCGAAATGCACGTAGCTCCATGCGCGAATGAGGCCGTACGGCGCGCGGCTTGCAACGATGATTTTTGCGAGCGGCAGCAGGCCTCGTTTACCTGCAACAAAGCGCAAAGGTACCGCTTGCCGCTCATCGGCGTTCAGTTGGCTCGGCCCACTGTGAGCCCATTGTTTGGCGCTGTTTTGTGACGCTAAGGTAATGCCTTCGCGAGCGCGCTCTGGCGAGGCAATCGTGATCGGGAAAGCAACGGCGTCGCCCACGCGGCAATGCGGCGAGCGACCCGATGCTACGATCAATCCACGCAAATTGCGATAGCTCGTCAGCAGCGCCGCCTGCATCAATCCGGCGAGCAAAAACGCCACAACATAGGCGAGCGACAGTTGATAATTGACGCCCACCAACAGCAGAACCACTGCCGTGATGATCAAAAAGAATCCGCGCCCCGTCGGCAGCAAATAAATGCGTCGCTGCTCCAATTCAACTTCAGTCGCAGCCGTTGGCGTGCGGCCAAAACTGGAGTTCCAGTGCGCGAGACGATTGCCCCACCAGCCGGATGCGGGCGGTTTGTTCGTGGTCAATCGAGCACGTGCTGCGCCATTGGCGGTCACGGCGCTGGTACGCCAATCAACACGGCTTGCGCCAGTTGTACACCCTTGGTCAGACTGTCGTGGCTCGCGCCGAGGCGGTGGCTGACCACGGCGCTCCACACCGCCTGCACATCGTCCGGCAACACATGGTCGCGCCCCGACTGCAACGCCTCAGCGCGACTCGCGCGCAACAACGCGAGGCCCGCGCGCGGCGACAGCGGACGCGTAGCACCCGTTCGACTCGCAGCGAGTAATTGCTGCACATAAACCAGCACCGGTTCCGCAACATGAATCTGCTCGATGAGTTTTTGTAATTTCTGCAACGCATCACCCGTTAACACCGGGGTCAGCGCCAACGCGCCAACACGTCGATCACCACCACGCAGCAATTCAATCTCCGCCGCCGCGCTCGGAAATCCCAGAGAGAGCCGCATCATGAAGCGATCCATCTGCGACTCCGGCAGCGGCGACACGCCCACCTGATCGAGCGGATTCTGGGTGGCGATCACGAAGAACGGCGAGGGCAAATTGCGGCTCACGCCGTCGACGCTGACCTGTCGCTCCTCCATCGCCTCAAGCAGCGCACTTTGCGTTTTCGACGGCGCACGGTTCAACTCGTCAGCAAGCAGAAGCTGCGCGAAGATCGGCCCTGGTGTGAAACGCATTGCCTGCGCGGTGCTGTCCCAAATCGACAATCCCAGCAGGTCAGACGGCAGCAGATCATTGGTACACGGAACCTTGTTGTACGCCAGACCAAAGGTCTTCGCGAGCGCCAGTGCGAGCGTCGATTTACCCAGTCCCGGCGCGTCTTCAATCAGCAAATGTCCCTGCGCCAGAAGGCACGTCACTGCGAGGCGGGTGACCCCCGACTTGCCCAGTACAATCGAATCGAGCTGTTGGTGAATTTCACCGAGTAATTTACAAGCGGTAGAGATGTGCGGCGATGGAGACACAAAAAAACTTTCTGGATCCTGAAGAGACTCAATACGCATCGACGGATGATGCGGGTTTCGATTCGCCCGATGGCGAGCGTCGGGGCTTTCTGTTCGCCTGCTCGGCCGCCGTGGCGGGCGTCGTTGCGCAAATCGCAGCCTCGCCCGACGCGGAGGCTGCGAACAAGGCGCAAGCCGCACCTACGCCCACGACACCACGTCAGGGTTCAGCGCGTTTCCTGACCGGTTATGCAAACAGCATCTTAACGGATGCGGCCGGGCAAGCCGTCAAAGCCTCCGCACTTAAGCCGCTCACCAACTACCTTTTTCATTATCCGTACGTCTCGACGCCTTGCCTGATGCTTGATTTGGGACGTGACGTCGGTGGTGTCGGCAAAGGCAAGTCCATCGTCGCTTTCTCCGCGATCTGCTCGCACAAGCTGGCGTATCCGGCCCGCGAAGTGAGCTTCATCCGGTTTCAGGCAAGCGCATCTTCGAAGAGCGAAGCCGAGCGCATTCACTGCTGCGCCGATCACTCGGTGTACGACCCTGCGCTGGCAGCAAAAGTGGTGGCGGGCCCAGCGCCGTTGCCGCTGGCGGCGGTAGTGCTCGAGTTTGACAGCGAGACGGAAACGCTCCGGGCGGTGGGCATTTCCGGGGTCGACCAGTTCGCGGCATTTTTTGCCAAGTACGAGTTCAAACTGAATCTGGAGTTTGGCAGTACGGCAAAAACTGCGTCCGCCACGACCTCACGATTGCAGGAGCTGACGCAGTTTTGCCGAAACGTTGCGCAATGTTGAGTTCTGATCTTCCGTCCCGAAACGCCGCGATTTGCGTGCGTGACCTGAAAAAATCCTATGGCACGGTCGATGCCGTGCGCGGCATTTCGTTCACCGTCGCGCCGGGCCAGACCGTCGGTTTGCTCGGCGGCAACGGCGCTGGAAAAACGACCACCATTTCGATGTTGTTAGGCGTGCTGACACCGTCGGCGGGCAGTGTTGAAATCCTCGGTTTGCCACTCGCGACGAAACGCTACGACATCCTGCCGCGCATTAATTTCACATCGCCTTATGTTGATCTGCCGAAGCGTCTTTCAGTCACCGAAAACCTGCGTGTATTCGCAGGCCTTTACGGCGTGCGCGACGGTCGCAAGCGCATTGCCGAATTGCTCGCGGAGCTAGACTTGACTGAGGTTTCCGATCGGCCCTATGCCAATCTCTCGGCCGGTCAGCGCACGCGGGTGAGTCTCGCGAAATCATTGCTCAATTCGCCTGAGCTTTTGTTGCTGGATGAGCCCACGGCATCGCTCGATCCCGATGTGGGAGATCGCATGCGCACATTGCTTGAGGTTTACCGAAAACACTCCGGCTGCGCGATGCTGCTGGCCTCGCACAACATGGCCGAGGTCGAGCGATTGTGCGATGACGTGATCATGTTGAAGCGCGGTGAAATTGTCGATCAGGGCTCGCCCGCCGCGCTGCTGGCGAAGTATGGACGTGGCACGCTGGACGAAGTGTTTCTTGATATTTCTCGGGCCGTCGCTGAATGAGCGGCATAAGCTCCGCAGTGAATCCATTTCGCAATAGAAACCGAATTATTGTTGTCATCCTGAGCCACAGCGAAGGATCACGTTGTTTCGCAGCATCTGCTGCGAAGAAGATGAATATTTGCTTGCCGCTTGATCCTTCGCGGAGCTCAGGATGACAGCAAGATTAGTTGTACTCTTTTTATGAAAATTGGAATTAATCGTCAAGGCAGTTCGGCACGCCGTATCAGTGCCATGTTGTCGCGTCATTTTTTCCTGATTCGTAAGTCGTGGCCACGGCTGTTTTCGTTCGCATATTACCCGGTGATGCAGCTTCTGGTGTGGGGCTTCGTCACGCAGTACCTTGGCCCGCAAAGCGCCACTCAGGGCGTGTTGCAGGTGGTGCCGGGCATCTTGCTCACGGGCGTTTTGTTGTGGGACGTTTTGGTGCGCGGTGAGCTTGGGTTGTTCCTCTCGTTTCTGGAGGAAATGTATTCGCGCAATCTCGGTAATTTGTTCGTGAGTCCGCTGCGACTGCATGAATTCGTGATTGCGCAGATGCTGATGAGCATCGTGCGCGTAGTGATCGGTTCGGGCGTTGCCTTGTTGGTCGCGCTTTTATTTTTCGATCTTAAAGTTGCGCATCAGGCCTGGGGGCTTTCGCTGTGCCTTGGCTGCCTGCTCACCTTCGGCTGGTCGGTGGGCTTGCTGGCGAACGGATTGGTGCTGCGCTTCGGCTTGGGCGCAGAGGAAATCGGCTGGGCGGTGGTGTTTTTGATCGGACCGCTTTCCGGCGCGTATTACCCGATCTCGGTGTTGCCGCACTGGTTGCAGACGGTTGCCTATGCGCTGCCCACGGCGTGGGCGTTTGAGGCGATGCGCGCGGCGTTGATCGAAGGGCGGATTGCATGGAATTTCTTGGGTACTTCGATGCTGCTCAACGTCCTGTATTTCGCTCTCTGCGCGTTCCTGTTCTGGCGCTTTGTTGAGTCGGGGCGGGAGCGCGGTTTGCTACTGCAAATGGGCGAATGAACGGCACCTCTAAAAATTCATTTGTGGGGCGCATTGTGTCGTTGCGGGGTGCTCGCGCCGTTGCCAAAAGCGCTCATCTACCAAAGCGTACATTGCGGTTGCTGGGTGCCCCGCACCTAACACTGCTTCCCCAAAAATGAATATTAGAAGCACCCTTCAGCCGTGATCGGGTGGTTAAATCCGGGCGATCCTTTTCCGTCTGCAGAGACCGCGCTGATTGACCCTAATGGATTGCTCTGCGCTGGGCTGGAGCTGACGCCGGAGCTTGTTTTGGCGGCGTATGAGCGCGGCATTTTTCCGTGGTACAGCGAAGGCCAGCCCGTGCTTTGGTGGAGTCCCGACCCGCGCATGGTGCTGACGCCGCGGGATTTCAATCTGCATCGCAGCCTGCGCAAAACGCTTAGATCTTCGCGCTTCGCGGTTCGCACAGATACGAGCTTTGAAGCGGTCATGCGCGCCTGTGCCGAGCCGAGGCCGGAGCAGGGTGGCACCTGGATCAGCGAGGCGATTGTCGACGCCTACAGTGCGCTACATTGCGCCGGTTTCGCGCATTCCGTTGAGACGTGGATGGACGGCGAACTGGTAGGTGGGCTCTACGGAATCGCGCTGGGTAAGGTGTTCTTCGGCGAGAGCATGTTCGTGCGCCGTACCGATGCCTCGAAAATCGCGTTTGCTCATCTGATTGCGCAGCTCAGACGCTGGCAGTTCGAGCTGATCGATTGTCAGCAAGAAACGGATCACCTCGCCTCGCTGGGCGCGGCACTTATTTCGCGGTCAGACTTCCTCGAACGGCTTTCACGATTGGTACACTGCGAAGCAAGTGCACCGCGTTCCGGTGCATGGCTGTTTGATCGGGATTTGCTGGATGATTTGCTTGGCACCTCAGCATGAGTAAATTGAATGACTTGGCCCAAGTACCGTGGCAAGCGCTACAGTTTTATTCGACTGCGCCTTACCCTTGTAGCTACCTCGATGGTCGCACCGCGCGCTCGCAGGTCGCTACACCCAGCCATCTCATAAATTCGAGCGTTTATAGCGAATTGCTGCGGGTAGGCTTTCGTCGTAGCGGTACATTCATCTATCGACCGCATTGTGACGGCTGCACCGCGTGCACGCCGCTGCGCGTTCCGCTTGCCAGGTTTGCACCCACGCGAAGCCAGAAGCGAGCTTGGGAGCGGCATCGCGAGCAACTCACCGTCACTTTTGCGGCGCTCGAATATCGTGCCGAGCATTACGAGCTCTACCTCAAATACCAGCGCCTGCGCCATCACGGCGGCGGTATGGACAGCGACAGCCGCGAGCAGTATCAACACTTCCTGTTGCAAAGCCACGTCGAAACTTTGCTCGTCGAGTTTCGTGACGAAAAGCGACGACTCGTGATGGTGAGCCTCATCGACGTGCTGGGCGACGGCCTCTCTGCGGTCTACACCTTCTACGAACCGTCGATCAAAGGCAGCCTCGGCACCTTCGGCGTCATGTGGCAAATCGAGCAAGCGAAGTCGCTCGGCCTGGACTACGTTTACCTCGGCTACTGGATCGATGGCAGCGACAAGATGGCCTACAAAGCGAACTTCGGGCCGAACGAGGTTTTGCTCGATGGCGTCTGGCAGTCCCGTTCTGGGGGCGTGGGGGCGTCGGCGGTGACCTAGAAATTCGGGCGCAACTTTCAGCTTCTGGGTATCGCCCTGAATCACTATCATCGTGACTAATTTGCAACGGAGCGAACCCATGAATTTCACGAACCAATGCGTTGTCATCACCGGAGCCTCTGGCAACCTTGGTAGCGCCGTGGCGCGGGCGTTTGCGGAACACGGCGCGAACGTCGTGCTGGTCGACCGTTCGCGGGAGCATCTGGAACATGCGGGCTTCAGCGACGACGCGAGACATCTGATCTCGGTCACCGATTTGCTTGATCAGGCGCAGGTGAATGCGATGGTGCAGGCGGCGGTTGCCAAGTTCGGTGGCATTCAGGTGCTGTGCAATATCGCCGGTGGGTTTCGCATGGGCGAGGCGGTGCATGAAACGTCCGACGCCGACTGGAATTTTCTGTTCGACATCAACGCACGCACGCTCTTGCATGCTGCGCGCGCCGTGGTGCCGCCGATGCTTGCTCAGCCGTCATCGGCGAATGGGTCGCGCGGCAAGATCATCAACGTCGGCGCGTATATAGGGTTGGGTGCACAAAAAGGCAGCGCGCAAATGGGTGCCTACGCCGCGTCCAAAGCCAGCGTCATGCGACTCACCGAATCGATGGCCGCAGAGCTGCGCGAGAAAGGCATCAACGTCAACGCCGTGCTCCCCACCATCATCGACACCCCACAAAACCGCAAAGACATGCCCGACGCCGACCCCGCGAAATGGGTCGCGCCCGAAGCGCTCGCCGACGTGGTGATGTTCCTGGCGTCAGATGCTGCGCGTGCGGTGCATGGGGCGTTGGTGCCGGTTGCGGGGTTGAGTTAGCGTGCGATCCGAAGTAGGGTGGATACGCGAAGCGTCATCCACCGTTGCCCGTTCACC
>JAYVPF010000059.1:0-9421 GCA_043757535.1 Burkholderiales bacterium | reverse complement strand
TGAAAACCAATAAAAACACGGCATTCACAAAAAACTTCGCGGCGGAAATTCAGCCTGCGGTAGAGGGGACGAGGACTTTCCGGTCAAGCACTACATAGGCGGACACTCTGGCCTGCATCGTCGAGCGCATGGCAACCTGATCGTCGTTTTCGGTGAACACGACAATCGGGCGTTCCCGAAACTGCGACACGGTACAGACCTGCGCCATAACGTCGCGAAGCGTCGTCGGAGGCGATCAGGATCAGTTCCGGGTTCCAGCGCCCGATTTCATCCTGCAAGCTCAGTGCGTTGACCGGAACGCTGCGCACGTTGTTGCCGTAAGCCTCGAGCACCGATTCAACGGCGGGCAAATCATGCTGAGTTTCATGAAGAAGCAGAACTCGCAAATTGACGACCGATTTTTGCGCCCGAAAGACATCATCGGGTTGAACAGCCGAACTGATGCTGCATCACACATCACAGCAAAATTCGTGCAATGGGGGGGTCACGCGAACTTGTTTAATATGGCTTTTTGTTCAAACGACCCGTTTACGGGGGCTGGCTGCACAATGTTGCTAAAGTCGACCTATAGCGAAAATACGATCTACACCCCAATCCAATGGCGCTAACACAAAAAGCTGTTGAAATACGCCACTTCCTGTCGCAATTCAGCGACGGCTTTGTGACGATGTTGCAACAGAGACGTTCCTCGGGTGTTTTGCCTACGCACGAGCTTTTTTTGCTCAAATTCCTGTGGCTATAATCGGTCGGTCAATTCAAGGTTTATGGCGAGCGAGAGACCCTTGTTCGGCATAGTCTTTGAGGTGATTTAGTTAGAATCAACAGCAATTTGAGGCCGGGGCAAAACCCCGGCTTTTTTTTACCTGAATTTCCGTGAACTCTTATAAATCAATGACTTAGCAGCGCATTTATGCAGCGAAAAGCGCAATGGATTCGACGTGGGCGGTGTGCGGAAACATGTTCGCCACACCCGCGCCCATGAGCCGATAACCCTTTTCATGAATGAGAATTCCAGCGTCGCGAGCCAGCGTTGACGGGCTGCAACTCACATAAACCAGCCGTTCCACCCGCCCGCTGGCGGCTTCCGGAAGCGCTTTGACGACCTGCACCGCGCCATCGCGCGGCGGATCGATCAACAGCTTGTTAATCGGTCGCGCAGGCGTCGAAACGGTATCAAACCAGTCCTCCGCGATCTCAAACAGGTTTGCCACGGCGAAATCCGTTTTGCCTTCCAGCCCGTTCAATGCGGCGTTTTCGCGCGCCCGATTGATCAGCCCAGCCGACCCTTCAATGCCGTAAGTCGACGCCGCGCGCTGCGCAATCGGCAACGTGAAATTGCCCAACCCGCAGAACAAATCGGCGACATGGTCGGTCGGTTGCAATTCAAGCAAGCGCATCGCGCGGCGCACCAGCATGGCGTTGATATGCGGATTCACCTGAGTAAATTCGGTCGGCTGAAAGTTAAAACGCAGCCCGAATTCATCTAACTTGTAGCCCAGCGTGTGCGCCTCGCCGGGCAGCGGATGCGCGGTATCGGGGCCTTTCGGCTGCAAGTACCACTGCACATGATGCGCTGCGGCGAACGCACGCAACAGTGTGAAGTCCGATTCCGATAGCGGTTCCATATGCCGCAGCACCAGCATAGGCAACCCATCGCCCTCGGCATATTCAATCTGCGGCAAACGATCACGAATACTCGTGCTGCCGATCAAGTCACGCAGCGGCAGCAGCAACGCCGACACATGCGGCGGCAAGACGTGACATTCGCGCATGTCCGCCACAAAGCTCGATTTCTTCTCATGAAAACCAACCAGCACCGTGTTCTTTTTCGCGACGTATTTCACCGAGATTCGCGCGCGCTGACGATAGCCCCAATGCGGGCCTTCAATCGGTGAATAGATCTGCTCGGGCTTCACGTTGCCGATGTGCTTTAAGTTGTCTTCCAGCACGCGCTGTTTGGCAGCCAGTTGCGCCCGCGCGTCGAGGTGCTGCATGCTGCATCCGCCGCACACGCCGAAGTGCGGGCATTGCGGCGTCACGCGCATCGCACTCGGCTTGATGATGCGCTCGACCACGGCCTTTTCGAACGTCGGCTTGCTACGCGTAATCCGCACTTCGACAATTTCACCGGCGAGCGCGCCCTCAACAAACACCGCTTTGCCATCATTGCGGGCAATGCCCTGACCTTCGTGGTCGATGGATTCGATGGCGAGCGTCATGGACATGGTGGCGAGAGGCGTTAGCGGGTTTCAGCGAAGGCGCAATTCTAGGCGGCACACCTTAGTTCGCCTCGCCGCCTAAAATCAACGGCTATGCCTTGCATCCTCGCCATCGAAACCTCCGCGCACATCGGTGCCGTCGTCCTTCTGCGTGGGCAACGATGTGAAGAGCTACTTGCGGCAGCGTCCGTGCGCGACGATCAGAAGCTTTCCGCGTGGGTATTGCCAGCGATTGAGCGCGTGCTCAGCGCGTCCGGGCTGGCAGCGCAGGCTGTTGACGCGATTGCATTCGGCGCGGGACCGGGCAGCTTCACAGGCGTGCGCACCGCATGCGCGACGGCGCAATCGCTGGCCTATGCATGGCAGCGCCCGCTTCTGACGGTTGATTCACTGGAAGCATTGGCGGAGGCCTCAACCGCTGCCAACGTTTGTGTCGTACTCGACGCCCGCATGCGCGAGGTTTTCAGCGCTTCGTTTTTGCGACAGGCCGATGGCGAATGGCAGCGGCTTACGGCAACGACAGTTTCTGCGCCCGACGCAGTAGTCGTCGCAGCGGGGGCCGAGTTGATCGGTTCGGGCGCGTCGCTGTTGCCTGCACCTCACGTTGCCAACCCAGTAGCAACAGCGCACGCAGAAGCGAACTGGGCGCATGGCTTAGCTCGTATCGCTGCGCGCAAACTCGCGCGCAACGAAACAACCGATCCAATGCACGCCGAACCGATCTACGTTCGCAATAACGTCGCACTCACAGAGGTTGAGCGCAAACAGGCGCGTGAGGCCGTCTTATGACTGGCATGAGCAGCCTGAGTTTTTCAACGGCAAACATTCAATTGCTAAACGCAGCTGATGTTGAGGCGGTCGTCGAGATTGAGCGCCTGTCGAACTCACATCCGTGGACAGAGCGCAATTTTCACGAAGCGCTGGCTTCGGGCTACCTGTGCCTCGTTGCGCGCGACCACGGGGCTGTGACTGGCTTTGCCGTGGCACGATTGCTGGCGGATGAGGCCGAGCTGTTGCTGATTGCGGTGACGCCTGAGATGCGTCGGCAAGGGGTGGCGCTCTTGCTGTGGATCGAAGTGGCGGATCGGCTACAGGCAAGCGGTGCGCGAACCGTGCATCTGGAGGTGCGTGAATCAAATCAATCAGCGCAGGTGTTTTATCGCTCACGTGGTTTCGCGCAGTCAGGTGTGCGGCCCAAGTATTACCCGAATGGCGCACATGAAAATGAACGCGAAGACGCTGTGTTGATGAAAGTGTCGCTGTGACCATCCGTGAAATCATCCTGCGCGAGATGGGGCTGACGCCGATCTGGGTGAACCGCACGAGCGTTGTCGTTGCAGCCATGGCTGAATTGCCCACACCAGCGGTTGTTGCTGCCCCGGAGCCCGCCGCTGCACCGGAACAATCCGCAGCAGCCCGCGAAGCCGTCATCGCAAATTTATCCTGGGACGAGCTGATTGCCAGCATCGTCAACTGCACGGCGTGCAAGCTCTGCAAGACCCGAACAAACACCGTTCCCGGCGTCGGAGATCGCGCCCCCTCGTGGATGGTCATTGGCGAAGCGCCCGGCGAGAACGAAGATAAGCAGGGCGAACCGTTTGTGGGCAAAGCGGGCCAATTGCTCGACGCGATGCTTGTCGCCGTCGGCAAAAAGCGCGGCGACGGCGTCTACATCGCGAACGTCATTAAGTGCCGCCCGCCGGACAACCGCAATCCCGAGCCCGATGAAATTGCCGCCTGCGCGCCGTATCTCAATCGCCAGATTGCATTGGCGCAGCCCAAACTTCTGCTGGCCTCAGGCAAATTCGCCGCTCAGACATTGTTGAATCGTGACGATACGGTGGGTGTCATGCGCTCGCTTCCCGCCGCCAACAGTCAACGCGACGGCGTGCCCATCGTTGTCACCTATCATCCGTCGTACCTGCTGCGCAGCCCGCTCGAAAAGGCCAAGGCTTGGGATGACTTGATGAAGGCAAAAGCACTGGTGGCGTAAGCTTTCGCATCAACGCACTTGAAAAACTGTCCAAGTGCGGGCATATTGCAATCACTTTCACAAACTGCGCTCTCCACCACCTGCTGTGAGCGCCAGCGGAGGACTTAAAAAATGAAACGAATTCTTCTCGCCGTTGCCGCCCTCGTGGCGGTGCTCGGCCTCTCCGGCTGCGGCTACAACGACATGGCGCAGGGCGATCAGTCGATCAAAGCCGCGTGGTCGGAAGTGTTGAACCAATATCAACGCCGGTCGGACTTAATCCCGAATCTGGTCAACACGGTTAAAGGCTATGCCTCGCAAGAGCAGGACACGCTGACCAAGGTCGTCGAAGCACGCGCCCGCGCCACTGGCATTCAAGCGACGCCTGAGCTGATTAACAACCCCGAAGCGTTCCAGAAATTCATCGCTGCGCAGAACCAGCTGCAAGGTGCTCTGAGCCGCCTGCTCGCCGTTTCGGAAAACTACCCGAACCTGAAAAGCGACGCCCTCTTCCGCGATCTGACCGCGCAACTCGAAGGCACCGAAAACCGCATCACCGTAGCGCGCAATCGCTACATCAAGGCGATACAGGGCTACAACAACACAGTGGTTTCGTTCCCGAGCAATCTGGTTGCGATGGTGTTCGGCTTCAAAGAGAAGCCACAGTTCACGGTAGAAAACGAGGCCGAGATCAAGAGCGCACCGAAGGTTGATTTCAACAAACCTGCTGTTCCTGCAAAGCCGTAGTTTTCCTAACGTCTGCACCCTGTAGGAGCGACTCTGTCGCGACCCAACGTTGATTGAGCATGACTTTTTATCCACCGTTGGGTCGCGGCTAAGCCGCTCCTACAAAGGCAAGGCCATAGTGCGCAAATTGAACCGCTTTTTGCCGCGCATCGCTGCGTTAATGTCGGCGCTTATGCTGACGCTCGCCTTTGCTGAAGATGCCCCCATCCCGCCACTCGCCGCGCGCGTTACCGACGCAGCCGGCATCCTCGGCGCGGCGGGCAAACAATCGCTCGAAGCAAAGCTGGCCGCATTCGAGCAAACGACCGGCGGACAACTCGCAGTGCTCATCGTCAAAACCGCCGAGCCGGAAACGATTGACCAATACGGCATTCGCGTCGGCGAAGCGTGGAAAGTCGGCAAAAAAGGCAAAGACACTGGCGCCATACTCATCGTCGCGATGAAGGAGAAAAAGCTGCGCATCGAAGTCGGCTACGGCTGGGAAGGTGCGCTGCCCGACGTTGAAGCGAAACGCATCATCAGCGACACCATCACGCCGTTCTTCAAGCAGAGCCAGTTTGCGCAAGGCATTGAAGCTGGCATCGACAAAATTCAACTCGCCGTTTCCAAAGAAAACAAGGCGGCAGCCACCACTGTCAACGACAAAGGCCAGTGGGAGCAAAGCCATAACGCGAGTGCGACGGACAGCACGATTGAGTCTCTCGCGGGCATGGCACCGGTGTTGCTCGGCGTGGTCGCCGTGCTCTCATTTATCTTGCCAGCGCTGGTGGTCGGCGTGATTGCCGGCATTGGCACATTTTTCTTCACCAGTGCGCTGCCCGCAGCGGGCATTGCCGCGTTCGTAGGCTTCGTTGGTGCGATGATTTTGAAGGGCATTTTCGGCTCACTTGGCCACTCGCCGTTGGGTGGACGCAGCGTCTATCGCGGCGGCGGTTTGGGGGGCGGCGGCTGGTCATCCGGCGGCGGCTTTGGTGGAGGTAGCGGCGGCGGCGGCGGCGGCTTTTCTGGCGGCGGTGGCAGCTTCGGCGGCGGTGGGGCGTCGGGTGGCTGGGGCGACAGCGGTGGCGGTGGTGGCGGGAGCAGCGAATGAATCGCACACTAAAACACGCAACGACGACGCGCGCCGCTGTCAGGAAGGCGCTGCCTGACAAGGCGATGGACGCGCTGGAGCGCGCTATCGGCATGGCCGAGCGTGGTTCGAGCGGGCAAGTTCGCCTTGTGGTCGAAGCGCATTGGCCGCTCATGCATGTGAAGCATGTGGAGCCTCGCCAGCGTGCGATTGAGTGGTTCTCGCAACTACGCGTCTGGGACACCGAGCACAACAACGGCGTGCTTTTGTATTTACTGTTTGCCGAGCGTCGCGTAGAAATTGTGGCGGATCGCGGATTCAACAAACTCGTGACTCAGGCGCAATGGGACGCGATTTGTCGAGCGCTTGAAAAGCACTTCGGTAACGGTGCATTCGAAGCCGGATTGAGTGAGGGCATCAATGCAATCGGCGAACTTCAGCGCGAACACTTCGCCGCCGATATGGGGCCGAACGAGCAAGCAGACCGTCCGGTTCTGGTCTGATTTAGTGCGACCCGTACGCATTGCGCTCATCCACGCGCTGACACATTCGATTGTGCCGATCAACAGCGCATTCGAGCGCCTTTGGCCCGAAGCCGCACGGCAGAACCTGCTCGACGACAGTCTCTCCGCTGATCTTGCAGCGCATGGTGGAGCGCTTGATGAGGCGATGCACAAGAGGTTCACAACGTTGGCCGATTACGCCATCACTAACGGCGCACAGGCGATCCTTTTCACCTGCTCGGCGTTTGCTGCATGCATCGAACGAGTCGCGCGGCAACACGCGACCATTCCCGTGCTGAAACCGAACGAAGCGATGATTGCCGAAGCGGTTGTAGCCGGCCGACCGGTCGGGTTGATCGCAAGCTTCGCACCGACTCTAGTTTCAATGCCACCAGAATTTCCTTCCAACGCGCAGCCTCAATGTGCACTCGTTGCAGACGCCATGACCGCGCTCAACGCGGGCGATATGGCGCTGCATGATCAGCTGGTAGTCGACGCCGCACGACGGTTGAAAGCCGACGGCGCAGGCGTGATCGCATTGGCCCAGTTCAGCATGGCGCGCGCGCGCGCGGCGGTTGCGGCGGCGACAGGCCTGCCAGTTTTCACAACACCTGACAGCGCAATCCGCTTGCTCAAAGCAAAACTATCGTAGCGCCGGGCGAGCGGGTCTCGCTACACTTCGCGGCTCGGGTCGTCGTCGCGTTTTTCAGGAGCTGTCCCATCATGTTCACTCGTCTTTTTGCGGTGCTAGTAGCGCTGTCCGCCGCGCTTTGTTCAGCGCAAGCGTGGCCAGGAAAACAACCGATCAGGCTGGTCGCCGTCTTCCCGCCCGGTGGCTCGGTCGATCAAGTTGCGCGAATCTTGTCGCAACCTCTGCAAGCCCAGTTGGGGCAAACTGTCATCGTCGAAAACAAGGGCGGCGCATCGGGCTCCATCGGGGCCGCATTCGTCGCACAGGCGCCAGCTGATGGCTACACCTTCGCCGTGGTTTTTGATTCGCATGCGGTCAATCCTGCGCTCATTCCCGGTCTCTCGTACGACACCAAAAAAGACCTTGCGCCCATCTCGTTGATCGGCACCGCTGCCATGGTGATTGCGACGCCTGTTAGTTCGGATTACAAAACGTTCGGCGACGTCGTGACCGCGTTAAAGGCCAACAAAAATGTGAGCTACGGCAGCATCGGCAACGGCAGTCTCGCGCATCTCGCAATGACCTTGCTCGGCAAAAGCAACAACCTCAACTGGCAGCATGTGCCCTACAAAGGTGGAGGCCCGATGATGCAGGACGCCGTGGGCGGTCATGTGCCACTGGTCGCCGGGTCGGTGTTCGTCGTCAAGCCCCATATCGATAGCGGACGCGTGCGCGCGCTTGCCGTGACAACCGCTAAACGCAGCCCCGAATTGCCCAACGTCCCGACGCTAGCCGAACTCGGCTACGGTCAATTTGAAGCGCCCGCATGGTGGGCCGTCCTCGCACCCTCAAAGACGCCACCCGAAATCATCAGTCGCATGAATGCCGAGGTGAACAAGGCTATCCAGAGCCCAGAGATCGCTAAAAAACTTCAGGCGCAAGGCATCAATATCGTCGGGGGCACACCAGAAGTTGCGCGTTTGTTCATCGAAAAGCAGATCGATATCTGGGGCAAAGTGGTCAAGGACTACGGCATCAAAGCAGACTGATTTTTAGGATGAGCAACAACCCCATCATCGTCGTGCTCGACGACTTCGAACGCGTCGCACGCGACTACGCGGACTGGTCCGCTGTGGATACGAAAGCGGATGTGCGCGTGTATCGCGAAGCGTTGCGCGGGCAAGCACTCATCGACGCGCTCATGCCTGCGTCTGCGGTTGTACTCATGCGCGACCGCACGCCGCTGCTCGCCGAACTGATCGATCAACTACCCAATTTGAAGCTAGTTCATTTCACCGGCACCCGTAACGGCGCGCTCGATACGAAAGCACTCGCCGCTCGCAACATTCCCGTGCTGCATACCGGCTGGGGCCCGAACAAGGATGCGACCACCGAGATGACGTGGGCGCTGATCCTCGCCGCTCAGAAGCGTCTCGTGAGCCACAGCAATGCGCTCTTACGCGGCGTGTGGCGACCGCATGACGCGATGTTGCCTGTGTTGCATGGCCAGCGCATCGGCGTGGTCGGTCTGGGGGAAATTGGCGGTCGGGTTGCCAATATTGCCCGCGCGTTTGGCATGGATGTCGTGACCTGGTCGCCGAACATGACTCCCGAGCGGGCAGCTGCCAAAGGCGCTACCTCCGTGACGTTCGACGAACTCATCACTACGTCGCACATCATCACCGCGCATCTGGTGCTCGGCCCCGCGACGAAGCACTTGTTCGGCGCGGCGCAGTTCGATGCGATGCGATCTGATGCGATTTTCGTGAACACTTCGCGCGCTGGCCTCGCCGATGAATCCGCGCTTGTCGCGGCACTAAAAGCGGGTCGCCCCGCGATGGCAGCCCTAGATGTGTTCAGCGAAGAGCCGCTGCCCAAGACGCATCCGCTCGCCGCGCTGCCGAACGTCGTGCTCACGCCGCATCTGGGCTTCGTCTGCGAACCCGTATTCCGCAAGTTCTACGGCGACGTGGTTGAAGCGCTCAATGCCTGGCTCGACGGCAAGCCGCTGCCGCGCGTGCTTGCCGCCTGATACCCGGGATTGATCTGCCGTGTAATTCGGTTCTGTGCCGAGCGATGAGCGAATCAGCTTTATCGCGAAATCCCGTCTGCATAGGGGTAAGATGCTCAAATCGTAAGATATCAACTATTGCTATTTTCGACATTTAGCCCCCGTTTGTGCTGGGTTGCACGAAAAAGCTGATCAGCTTCCAAGCGCTCAAAAACACGTTGTGGCACAATTTGCAAAGTTTGTCACAAACGGAATCCATCAGCATGCAA
>JAYVPF010000058.1:0-2558 GCA_043757535.1 Burkholderiales bacterium | reverse complement strand
AATCCGGATCATCGCTATGCGTCGTGGGAAGACCTGTCCGTCGCGCTCAGCAACGTGCTGGAGCTGATCCGCGTCCGTTACGATCCGAAGGAGTTTGTCGAAACCGACAAATACGGCGCGTTGCGGCGTTGTGCGTTTTTTGCCGACTTCACCGACGCCATGCTGTGGGAGCTGATCGCGTTCTCGCACTGGAGCCGCTTCGTCGCCGGCGACGTGATCATGCGCGCCGGCGGCGAGGCGAACGAAGTGTGCATCGTCGCGGCGGGCAAACTCACCGCGCGGCTCGCCGGCCACGAACTGAACCAGATCGCCAGCGGAGAATCGTTCGGAGAACTCGCGTACGTGCTCGGCGAATCGCCACGCCGCGCCGCCGACATCGTCGCCAAGTCCGACGGCATCCTGATCAAGATCGAGTTCAGTGCGTTGCGGCAGGCTTCTCCGGCTTGCCAGGCCGCGTTCAATGCGCGCTTCCTGTTTTCATGCGCGAATCGGCTGAAAACGCTTACGCAAACCCACTTTGGTGCGGCAAATCCGCTTTCGCAGGGGGCATAGGAGCGGAGTCCTGTGGTTGGGCCGTCTAGCGTTCGCGCCGAAAAGCGCACGCCGTCACGCGCGTCGCGTCAAACGCGTGCTTGGCCCGCGTTCTTTGACGAGCTTGATCTCGACCCGATGGCCCATAGCGCGCGCATAGCGCTGCAAGGTCACGATTGAGGGCGAGTGCTTTGGCGTGCCCGATTCGAGGCGTGCGATTGCCGACTGCGTCGTGCCCACGCGCGCCGCCAACTCCGCTTGTGTGAGACCGGAGGCAGCACGCGCCTTAAGCACCTCGTCGATAAACGAGAACTCCCCGGAAAGTTCGTCATACGCCTTCTTTACGTCCGGGCGCGCCAGTGCGCGCGCCTTGAATTGTTTGAACGTGCTAGCCATTTCTGATTTCCTTCATCCGGTTTTGCGCAATTTTTAGCTCTCGCTTTGGGGTCTTCTCGCTTTTTTTCACGAACTGGTGAAGCACAACAACCTGCCGATCGACCACAGTGCAAAAGAACACGCGTGCAATTCCCTCAGCAGCCTTGAGCCTCATCTCAAACAATCCATCGCCCATCGGACGAGTGTGAGGCATTCCCAGATTGGGGCCGTAGATTTCCATGCGCTCGGCATATCGAACAAAGCGGGCGACAAAACCGGCAGACAGCGAATTGATTTCGTCCTCGACTTCACCGCTGAAAATGTGACCTTCCAATGCATCGTCACAGTATAGCGGATTCGCTATGATCAGTGGGCTTTCTCCTGCGATCATGAGCGTCGAGTTAAGCCGGCGACGATGGCAGGACGACAGGCCTCCCAACTGCAAACGCTTGATCGCTTTGCTACCAGTGCTGCCGAAGCTTGTTCCTGTGCGCGTTTCAGACTGGGTCAAGCAACGCGCGCCGACTCTGTGTGCCTGCTGCGGGGCGGTGATGAAGATCGTGCGCACCCGATTTGCGTCGTCGTTTGCCGGGGGCCTGCCGATCCCGCTTGCGGTTCGGGGGGCCAACTGATCATGTGAGCGAAACGTCATCGATGGTTGGCGGGACTTCGGCGTTCACCAGCTGAGGGCGAGGCGCGCGAGTGGTTGGCGTGAATCACTGCGCAATCGACGAATTTCTGGTTGGCCTGCTGCAACGGCGGGCTTGCGGTGCGTGATCTGGAGCACCTTGCGTCCGGATGCGACGTTTCTCCGGGCACATTTCATGGAGATACTTTCTATGGGGCTGCGAGACTACGCGCCCCGAGACCGGGCTCGTCCAACAAACGGTTCAGATCGTGGCTTCGCACGATCTAGCCTTAGTCGTTAGCCAGCATCCCACTGCCAGATCAGACCGGCATTGCCGATCGGTGGAAATGGACGATTTGCCATTCTGAGCCGCGGCGCGCAACCACAAACGTGACACGACCATTAGCGCTAGTAGTCTTCCCATCCCGGACACTGGTCACGGTGTCTAAGCCGGTGACAACGACCACGGTATCAGACAGCACGATTGCTGATTGGCTGTCGAGTGTTGCGCCTCGCGGCCTGTTGTTCAGGAGCGCCTGCTCAAAGTACTTGCGAATTTCCTCGGGTTTGACCACGACTGTCTTGCTTCCGGTGCCAAGGAACAGCGCGTCCGACGCGTAGAGTTTGACAATGCCATCTACGTCGGATTCGGTAAAGGCTTTCGCCCATTTCTCCACAACTTGCAGCGCGTCCTCCCTCGGGCCAGCAATCGCCACTGGGCAAAGCGCGACGAACAAGCTAATGGCAAATAGCAATCTACGCATTTCCGTCTCCGGTTAGTAAATGTTCCGCCATTGTGGCGATGTACTCGGTGTTTACGAACTGAGTCCTGTTTGCGCGCAAGAAATCGGTAACGACGCTCTGAAAGTAGTCCAAATTTGTCTCGTGTCTTTTGATGTCTTACTACGGCCTGTCTTACGCGGTCCCGGGCGATGTCCCGAACGTAGTTGAAGGTT
The DNA here is from genome assembly GCA_043757535.1 of Burkholderiales bacterium. Classification (GTDB taxonomy): domain Bacteria; phylum Pseudomonadota; class Gammaproteobacteria; order Burkholderiales; family Casimicrobiaceae; genus Casimicrobium. The sequence continues at coordinate 68 of JAYVPF010000058.1, read as the reverse complement.
AAGCCGGTGGTAGAAATGATTATGCGGCCTTTTTCAGTGAAACAGGAACAGGCCGCAGCACACGGATG
>JAYVPF010000057.1:0-9444 GCA_043757535.1 Burkholderiales bacterium | reverse complement strand
CATGAATTCTCGGGTGGTCAACGCCAGCGCATCGGCATCGCGCGTGCGCTGGCTGTCAAGCCCAAACTCATCGTTTGCGACGAGCCCGTCTCCGCGCTCGACGTCTCGATTCAGGCGCAAGTCATCAACCTGCTCGAAGACCTGCAGGAGAAGTTTGACCTCACCTATCTGTTCATCGCGCACGACCTCTCGGTGGTCGAGCACATCAGCGATCGCGTCGCCGTGATGTACCTTGGTCGCATCGTTGAAATCGCCCCCGCGCGCGAGCTCTACACCACACCAAAACACCCTTACACCGAGGCGCTGCTATCGGCAGTACCGATCCCGGAACCGGGCCTAAAACGCACGCGAATTCGTCTGGAAGGGGACGTGCCCAACCCGATCAATCCACCCGCAGGCTGCCACTTTCACCCGCGCTGCCCGAAGGCGTTTGATCGATGCAAGGTTCAATCACCTGCGCTCCAACAAGTGGGGGAACGGCATTGGGCGGCTTGTCATTTAAACGAAGGGGCGAGCTAGCACCCAAATTAATCGAGGTAAGGATCGATGATGCGGCGAACCGCTCGCGACCGCCTCGCTCAGGTTTCGCGTCCGGGCAGTACAAAATCTGCCGCACACCCTTGACCAGATATTACTGAGTCAACCAAATATGTCCTATTGCAACCGGTATGGCTCCCTCTTTCTGGGGGAGAGGGCGGGGGGTGAGGGTGATTGCATGGCGATGCTTGACACGTGTGCCAAGTCCCTCACCCCAACCCTCTCCCCAAGGGAGAGGGAGCCTGCCGAACCGGTCATTTTTGGTTGACTCGTCAATAAATGGATACCACCATCGCCAGAATTCAGAAGGGCTGAGGTTTGCCAAAAATGGTGAGAAAACGCGGCTGAAATTACTATCAACTTCGGTGGCAAACGCTTATTTTATTGGGGCTACAGCTCAATAATGGCAAAAGTCGACTTTGTACATTTTTTAACTTCAGCCCCAATAAAATGGCACTTTAGTAAAAAAGCTGTTAACCACAATGGGCACTAAACCTCCAGCCATTCTTTCCGAATATTCGCGTCTGCTTTGAGTTCAGCAGGCGTGCCTTCGAACACAATCCGACGGTCACCCATCACGTACACGCGATCTGAAATTTGCAGCGCGATGGCGAGTTTTTGCTCGACCAGCACGACGCAGATGCCGCGACGCTTCAGCTCCATCAAATACTCAGCCACGAGCTGCACAATCGCCGGGGCAAGGCCCTCAGTCGGCTCGTCGATCATGATGAGGTCAGGATCGCCCATCAGCGAGCGGCAGAGCGTGAGCATCTGTTGCTCACCGCCCGAAAGCACGCCCGCTTCCGTGTGCTGGCGTTCGCGCAGTCGTGGGAACATCGTGTACATGTCCTCGAACGACCAGCGGTTCGGTTTTTTTCCGCCCTTTTCACCGAGCATCAGGTTTTGATGCACCGTGAGTTTCGGAAAAATGTCGCGCATCTCGGGCACGTAGCCCAAGCCCAAATGGGCTATCTCATAGGCTTTCATGCCGAGAATATTTTTGCCACGAAACAGCACTTCACCCTGAGTATCGACCATGCCCATAATGGCTTTGACCGTGGTTGAGCGTCCGGCTCCGTTGCGGCCCAGCAGTGCGACGATTTCGCCTTCGTGCACGGTCAGATTCACGCCCTGCAGGATGTGACTCTTGCCGTAAAACGCGTGCAGCTCTTTGACTTCGAGCGCGACTCTGGATGTCTCAGCGTTGCTCATCAGTGTGCTCCCCCAGCGTGTTCCGCGTCGAGCACGGCCCCCAGATAGGCCTCCTGCACCTTGGGATCGGCGCGAACCTTGTCGGGCGTATCGAATGCGATCACCTCGCCGTACACGAGCACAGCGATGCGGTCCGCGAGGCCGAATACCACGCCCATATCGTGCTCCACGGTGAGCAGTGTCTTGCCCACGGTCACGCTACGAATCAGATGCACAAATCGGTCCGTTTCTGAGTGGCTCATGCCTGCGGTTGGCTCGTCCAGAAGGATCACGTCACCGCCGCCGGCGATGGTCAAACCCACCTCCAGGGCGCGTTGCTCGGAGTAGGTCAACAGCGACGCAGGCACGTCGCGCCGACGCTTCAACTCAAGGGAGGCCATCAACGCCTCGGTGCGATCATTCAATTCGTCCAACTTCGACAGTGGTTTCCAGAAACTGTACTTCTGCCCGCTGGAAAATAGCGCCGCACAGCGCAGGTTTTCAAACACGGACAGGCGCGAGAAGATGTTGGTGATCTGGAAACTGCGCGCCAATCCGCGACGGCTGATCTGGTACGGACGCTCTCCGATGATGTCAGTACCATGCAGTTTGATGCTGCCGCTGGTGGGCTCGAAGCGCCCGCTGATCAGGTTGAACAGCGTACTCTTGCCCGCGCCGTTCGGGCCGATGACAGCGACGCGCTCGCCCTTGTTCACCGCGAGATTGACGCCGCGAATGATGGCAGTTTTGCCGAAACTTTTGGTGACGTTCGCGAGTTCTAGTGCGTAGGTGCTCATACGATAGCTGCCTCCGCTTTCTTGATCGCTTCGGCAATTCGCTCTTCGCCTTCACCCCAGACTTTATTGAATTTTCGACGCCAAATCTCAAAACAAATTCCGCCGACGACGAGCACCACTCCGGCGATCACCCACGACGGCATTTGCGCCGCATCCATCGGAATACGCGCAATGGTCACAACACTTCCAGAGCCCGCTGCGACTTGAATTTGATATGCCATTTCAACAATGGCGGCAAAGCCCCACAGCGCGATAAGACCGAAGAACACCATGCCCGCGTAGGGCCAGCGCATCTTGCGCCATTCGCCGTATTTCACGCGGCGCAGATTGAGCATCAGCAACGCCGAAATGCCACCAGGCGCAAACACCACCATGATGAGAAAAACAACGCCCACATAGAGCTGCCAGGCCTTGGTCAACTCGGAGAGCACCACCAGCGAAAAGATCAGCAACACCGCGCCTATGATCGGGCCGAAAAAGAATCCGACGCCCCCCAAAAAGGTGAATAACAGGTAGCCACCAGAGCGCGTGCCGTGCACCAGATCGGCTGTTGCTGCTTCAAAGTTAATCGCCGTCAGGCCACCCGCAATGCCAGCGAAAAAGCTAGACGCCATTACGATGAGGTAGCGCACCCAGCGCGTGTCATAACCCACAAATTCAGCCCGCTCCGCGTTGTCGCGCACCGCGTTGGCGATGCGTCCGAGCGGCGTTTGCGTGAACGCATACATCGCTGCCGTACAGAGAAAAAGATAGATCGCGATCAGGTAATACACCTGAATTTGCCCACCAAAATTTAAGCCCAAACCGTGCAACCAGCCGGTGCCAGCCGTGCGGTTTGAGTTGATGCCCGCTTCGCCGCCAAAAAACTCGGGAAACATCAGCGCCGCTGCGAACACGAGCTCACCGACGCCGAGCGTAATCATCGAAAACGGCGTACCGGCTTTTCGTGTCGTAACAAATCCGAGCAATGCGCCAAAGCCTAAGCCCGCGAAGCCCGCCACTAGCGGGATCATCCACATAGGGATTGGCCAGCCGCCGCCAATTTTGTTCATCGCGTGAATCGCGACAAACGCGCCGAGGCCGGTGTAGACAGCGTGGCCGAAGGACAGCATGCCAGCTTGCCCGAGCAACATGTTGTAGCTCATGCAAGCGATAGCAGCGATTCCTGTCAGGCAAAGCAGCGTGACCGCAAAATTAGACCGCGCCAATATCGGGAGCAGCAGCAGTACAACCGCGAACGCGCTCCAGACGACGATACGCACGCCATTGAGTGGTTTGAAATGCAGGGGTTTCAAAGTGCCGCTACTCATCACGAGTCCCCATGATGCCCTTGGGTCTGACCACCAGCATCACCACCAGCAGCAAATAGGGCAGGATTGGGGCTACCTGCGAGAGCTTTAATTTCCATACCGGATAGCCTAAGGTTTCTGGTGTCACGTTGACGCCGAGCGATTGCAGGCCACCAATAAACGACCAGTCAAGCCCCACCGCGAACGTCTGCGTCACGCCAATCAGGATCGACGCAATCAGCGCGCCGCCAAGCGAACCCATGCCACCGACCACCACGACCACAAAGATGATCGCGCCGACCGCCTGCGCCATTCCCGGCTCGGTGATGAAGGCGTTGCCGCCGATGACACCTGCGAGCGCGGCCAGACCGCAGCCGCCCGCGAACACCAGCGCAAAGACGCGCGGGACGTTGTGGCCCAGCGCCTCGGTCGTATCCGGATGCGTCAAAGCAGCCTGAATCACCAGCCCGATGCGGGTTTTCTTGAGCACCAAAAACAGGCTCGCCAGCATCCCGATGGCAACGACCATCATAAAGGCGCGGTACGTCGGAAAGGTGGAATTGAAGAGCTTGAACAGCGATCCGTCTAGCGCTGCGGGCACCTTGTATTCAACTGGCGTGCGGCCCCAGATCAACTGCACAAGCTCAAGAATCACGAAGGACAAACCGAACGTGACCAGCAACTCGGCGACATGACCAAACTTGTGGGTCTTCCTCAAAACGATGCGCTCAAAGGCACCGCCAATCGTCGCGACCAGCACCGGCGCGATGACGAAGGCCACCCAGAAATTAGTCCACTCCGACACCTGATACGCAAAGTAGGCGCCGAGCATGTAGAAACTGGCATGCGCGAAATTCAGCACGCCCATCATCGAAAAAATGAGCGTCAGGCCTGCCGACAGCATGAACAGCAGCAGCCCGTAACTCACGCCGTTGAGTAAGGATATAGTGAAGAATTCCATCGGGCCTCTGGAAGTGAAGCAGCGTCAAGCCCGAACAATATCAGGACACTAGTCGCGCCGCTGGTTGCCAACATGATAGGTAAAACAAAGCGGACTCGCGTCCGCTTCACTGCTCTTTCGTCATCCAGCGCAACCTGCGCCGGGGCGACGAATAAATAGCATCTCCCGCCCGTGACTACGGACGCGTCATCTGGCAAGTCGTAGGCATCGACGCGAGCTTCGGCTCAAGATAGCGTACGGTTTTGAAGCCATGACCGGTGCCTTCCTGCGCATATTTCACGCCGGGGCCGCCCGCGCGCGTCCATTGCGAAATGTAGAGCGCCTGCTGCATCGCTCCGTCAGAAGCACGCATTTCGATGTCCTCGCCCGAACCGCCTTTGCCCTTCATGCCCGCGAGTGCGCGCGCGACCGGCAGGCCGTCGGTGCTTTTGCTCTTCTCAACGGCGGCTACCAGAAACTTGGTTGCATTAACCAACGCCACCGTATAGAACTCTTCCTTGAACTTGTACTTGAAGCCCGTGTAGATCGACTCCAGCGCATTTTTCTCGGCGTTCGGATGCCAATAGCTCACTTGAAACACGCGGTCGGTACCTGCTTCGCCGATGGCTGATGGCGCGCCAATCACGCCGGCGTAGAACGTGTAGAAATTGCCCTTGAAGCCCGCGTCTTTAGCCGCCTTGATCAAGAGCGCGAGGTCGGGGCCCCAATTACCGGTGACGACGGTGTCGGTACCGGCGGCCATCATCTTCGCGACATACGGCGCGAAATCTTTCACCTGACCGAGGGGATGCAACTCATTGCCGACGATTTTTATATCGGGGCGCTTTGCCGCGAGCATCGATTCCGTGAACTTCGAAACCTGTTGACCAAACGAATAGTTCTGACCGATCACATAAACATTTTTGATGTTTTTGTTGTCTTTCATGTAGTTGGTCAAGGCCTCAAGCTTCATGTCCACGCCAGCATCAAAGCGGAAGTGCCAGGGCGAGCATTTGCTATTGGTGAAGTCCGGATCAACCGCTGCATAGTTGAGGAATACGACCTCTTTGCCGGGGTTCCGTTCGTTGAACTTGTTCACTGCGTCAATCAGGACGCCCGCTACCGACGAGCCGTTGCCCTGAGAGATAAAGCGGAATCCCTCATCGGTGGCTTTTTTGAACAACGCTAGCGCTTCTTGCGGGCTGCCTTTGGAGTCCATCGGAACGATCTGCACGGTAACGCCCGAGTTCGCGTTCTTGCCGCTGAACTGCTCGGCCGCGTACTGAAAATGGTTCAGCTGGTTCTGGCCCACGCCACCAAACGGACCGGACATGCCTTCAATGAATGCGACTTTCACGGTTTGCGCACCAGCCGCTCCCACTGCCATCAACGAGACCGCAACGGCAATCGCCGAAGCCTTAAATGAAACCTTCAAAGTAACCTCCTTATGGTTTAACTATCGGTAAGAATAAATAACAAACCGCTTCTTCGAATTCTATTGAGCGCGCCCACGGAGCGACTAGGGATTACCCCTCGCATCTCTAGGCGTCAATGCTCAATCGCTGCGCTTGACTTGCCAGCCGCGCAAAAGTGTCCTGCAAATCCGTAGCCTCCAGCAAATACGGATTGAAACTACCGCCAGCAAAGTTCGGCAGATCCACCCGGTTCGATGACATCAACCGCGTGAAACCCATGCCCCATGCCGAGAACCAGCGCACGGACGTCGGCGAACTCACGATTAACTCTACCGAATGGTGGCGCGCGTCTGCGGCGATATGCGAGAAACACTGCGTCACAGGACCGCGCTCACCCTCCAGACACTGCAGAAAAAATTCGCCCGACCAACACAACATGCCGCTGATCTCGCGCGCCGCATTGCGCGTTTCGGCGACGCGCAAGATCGCCTGAACGTCCGCTAACTGGACATTCTGGGCGCAAGTGCTAACGTAAACCAATCGAATCACTGGCGCATCTTAGCGCGATTGGACAAATCCGTTGTAGGCCGCAAATCGTGAGGTTCAGGCCGTCCGCGATAAAATAACTTTGAAAATCGATTCCAAAATCTCGTTCACTTTTCTAACCCATGTCAAACACCGCTGCCACACTATTTTCCGCCGTCGAAATGGCTCCTCGCGACCCGATTCTCGGCGTCAACGAATCGTTTAACGCTGACACCAATCCCGCCAAAGTCAATCTGGGCGTAGGCGTCTACACTGACGAAAACGGCAAGATTCCGGTGCTTGAATGCGTCAAGCGAGCCGAAATCGCGATGGCCGAGAAGTCTGCCCCTCGTGGCTACTTGCCGATTGACGGTATCGCGGCTTACGACAAGGCGACGCAGGCATTGGTGTTTGGTGCGGATTCCGACATCGTCAAAAACAGCCGCGCTGTGACGGTGCAAGCGGTAGGCGGTACAGGTGCGTTGAAAGTCGGCGCTGATTTTTTGAAACGCGTATCGCCTGATGCGACCGTCTACATCTCGAATCCAAGCTGGGAAAACCATCGCGCACTGTTTGAAAGCGCTGGCTTTGATGTACGCGATTATGACTATTACGACGCTGCGACACGCAGCCTGAATTTCGACGGTTTCCTCGCTGCCGTGCAGGCGATGCCCGTCGGCAGCATCGTCGTGTTGCACGCGTGCTGCCACAACCCGACCGGTGTTGATCCAACGCTCGCGCAGTGGCAGGATATCGCTACCGCCGTGCGTGCCGGTGGACTGGTGCCTTTCCTCGATATGGCCTATCAGGGCTTTGGCGATGGCGTGACAGAAGACGGCGCGGTGATCAAACTGTTCTCGCAAACGCCAGGCCCGGTCTTTGTCTCCAGCTCGTTCTCGAAGTCTTTCTCTTTGTATGGCGAACGTATCGGTGCACTGTCGGTTGTTGCCGCCGACAAGGACGAAGCTCAACGCGTGCTTTCGCAATTGAAGCGCGTGATTCGCACCAACTATTCCAACCCGCCGACGCACGGCGGCGCAGTCGTCGCAGCCGCGCTCACCGATCCGCAAGCGCGCGTGCTGTGGGAAAAAGAACTGGGCGAAATGCGTGATCGCATCAAGGCCATGCGCGTGGCACTGCACGGCGCGTTAAAACGTCTCGTACCTACCGCAAATTTCGAAAACATCCTCACGCAACGCGGCATGTTCTCGTACTCCGGCCTGAACAAAGATCAGGTGCATCGCCTGCGCAAGGAATTCGGCATTTATGCGGTTGATTCCGGTCGCATTTGTGTCGCATCGCTCAACACAAAGAACGTCAACTACGTAGCCGAAGCCATCGCCAAAGTGCTTTGATAATGCGGGTTGATTTGCATCAATTTTCGAATCAGCTATAATTTATTTGTCGCGGCAGTAGCTCAGTTGGTAGAGCGCAACCTTGCCAAGGTTGAGGTCGAGAGTTCGAGACTCTTCTGCCGCTCCAGAGTCGAAACTGGTAGCAAAAAAGCGGAACCGCAACGGTTCCGTTTTCATTTGTGTAGCGACACATGTCGTGGCGCATGGTCGTGACCTAGGGCGGGTTAGCAAAGAGGTTATGCAGCGGATTGCAAATCCGTTTAGAGCGGTTCGATTCCGCTACCCGCCTCCAAAAAATAGTTAACAAAAACAATACTTTAAGTAAATTTAGCCGTAATTTCAGGCCTGTAAAACACGTGTAAATAGCGGCAAAAAAGACTGAAAACCACCCCATAAATGTTATAAACCACCCTGCAACTATCTATTAGTCCGTTGCATTTTTTTAAAGGGTGGCAATGGCAACGAGTCGGCAAACGAGCAGCGAATCGTGGGAGTTTACGATCAAGCGTAAGAATCTTCTGCCCAAGCCGGTGTCGCTGCGTTTTCCGACTGAAGAGGAAGGCAAACGGTACTGCGCGCAGGCAGAAGCGCTCCTCGACAGAGGCCTCGTTCCCGATGGTTTTCTTCGAAGAGCCAAACAAGCCGACACGCTTCACACTGCTATCCGCGCTTACGCTGAAAAGGTCAACATCAAGCAGGAGGATGTGGAGCTTCTCGGACTTTGGATGAAAGAGTGTCCGGCCAATTTATCTTTCCTGAATGTTGACTTCCACTGGGGCAACGAACAGATCACGCGGCTAAAACAAGTGCGCAATCTGGCACCGGGCACGATCAGAAAACGCATCGGAGCTCTCTCGCGCTACCTGACATGGCACGTTGCACTCGGCCACCTAGTCGCCAATCCGCTAGCGATCCTGCCCAAAGGCTACGCGCAGTACACCCCAAAAGATCGCGCCAGGCTGCAAGCCATCGGACTTGATAGCAAAGCGGACGAGGTTCGCAATCGCTGGCTAGTATTGCAACCCATAAATAACGGAACATGTATCATGTTATCGCATACCCACCCATGGAGAGGAACTGGTTATGCGACAGACCGAATTGCATCTCACTGACGAGGCTCGTGAATTGATCGATTCGTACCGAAGTCAGGGCTTGCACCACGCTCGGGAAGTCAATCGGGCCCACGTTCTGGCTGCGCTTGATCGCGGCATCCCGGAATCGCAAATCATGGCGGTGCTGGATATAGGACGCACCGCGATCTGGCGGACACGGGCGGCGTATCTGGAGGGCGGAGCAGAATACGCAGTGCGCGACGTGGCGCGCCCCGGCAAGCCCAGCCAATACGGGACTGATGTTGAGGCACAGATTTCAGCGTTGGCCTGCTCGGCACCACCG
>JAYVPF010000056.1:0-9488 GCA_043757535.1 Burkholderiales bacterium | reverse complement strand
TGAAGCGAAAACGTCGCGCGGTCCGAAACTCGCTACGCTCAAACAACGGACCGCTTCATCGACGTTTTCACTCCAAATCTCGGGGGCGAATGAACGGGGGCCCCGTTGAGCCAGTAGCTTAGGCGTTCTCGTCGAAAATACGCGTGTAGTTAGCGAACTCAGTGTTAACGAGATCTTCCTCGATTACATGTCTTGCCATCTCAAAGTCAACGACAAAGTTGCAGACCTCCATCGTCCCACTGCCAATACTGCCGCCATCACACATGCCTAGCCAGTCCAGCCAAGCGTTTCATTCATCCTATTTTCGAGGCGATGACGCTTTGCAATATCGTCTGCGTTCCCCATTCCGTCAACCGCGAACTCAATTATTAAAGTGAAGTGATCTTCAATGTCGATTGGTTTAAAGCCGAGCGCGATGACAGCGTTAATTTGCCTCTGCAAGACCACCGTTGGATCGGTGCCAACCGGGGCTTGTACCGTTCTGAGTTCGCCTTTAGTTCCGAGTCCACCCCAGTGGAAATTATGCGAACCGTCGTCGTTGTCCCAAGTCTCCCAGTACTCAACAGCCTCGCCGATGAATTTGTAAAGCTTCACGACACCAATCTCCAGAAAGTTTTTTTGTGATTTCTCCCGCCTGAATTCTGCATCAGCGCAGTTACCATCCATCAGCTAGCGTAGCCCGGATGCTCGCATCCGGGTTCCCGTAATCCTCATCGCGGAGCGATCAAATATTGGTTCGAACGGGTTCCCGTGTATTCGCCCCGAGATTTGGAGTGAAAACGTCGATGAAGCGGTTCGTTGTTTGAGCGCAGCGAGTTTCGGACCGCGCGACGTTTTCGCTTCAAATCTCGGATCAGGGCGAATGTCGGGGTCGCCTTTCTTTGGTGACTTTCTTTGGCGAAGCAAAGAAAGTCACTGCCCCGCGCGGCATGAGCGCGATGGTGGCAAACAAATCCGCTCATTCCACCGTCACCCTCTCCCTAACCCTCTCCCCTCAAGGGAGAGGGGACTCATTCGAAGCCCGAGCCCTAAAATCAGTCTGTGTATTACCCCCGCTCCCTGACCAACGTCATCCTTGCCTGCTTTGTTCTCTCGGCCGTGCCGTTGGTGGTGGCGTTGGCTGAGCTGGCTTTTGGGCTCGATAGTCTGGCCAAACGCTCGCAGCTTTCGGTGCGCGAGGCGGAGGCGGCTAGCACGGCGTCTCGCGAATTGCGCGACGTGACATCGAAGATTGAGCGGGCAGTCCGGCAGTCCATCGTGTTGGAAGATGCGTCGCTGATTGACGGCTATCGAAAGCTCGACGCGCAGTTCGACCAAGTGTTGATTCGAAGTCAGAGCCTGCCGTTGTCGGATGAAGAGCGGGCGGCGCTCAAAAAGTTAAACGGGCAGCGCATCGTGCTGGCGGCAGCGCTGAAGAACGGCATTCCGGCAGTATCAGAACGCCCGAAGCTAGCTGAGTCTGCGGCTGATCTGGCCGACAACGCGGCGCAGGCGGCAGCGATGCTCGGGCGCGTGACCGAGCGCGAGGTGGTGACGCTGCGGGAAATGGCGGCGAAAACGCGTGAAAATTGGCCTTGGTTTTTGGGGGTTGCGGCGGCGACGGCATTGTTGCTGGCCGTGGGATTTTCCGTCCTGATTTCGCGGCCCTTACGCAATATTGATCGCAGTATTCGCAAACTCGGTCGCGGCGAGTTCAGCGAAAGCATTTTGATCAAAGGGCCGCGCGATTTACGTTCTCTGGGTGAACGTCTTGATTGGTTACGTCGCCGCTTGCTAGAGCTTGAGACACATCAGTCGCGTTTTCTGCGTCACGTTTCTCATGAGCTGAAAACGCCGCTGACGGCGGTGCGTGAAGGCTCCGAACTTCTCAAGGATCGCATTGTCGGAGAGATGTCGCCGCAGCAAAACGACGTGGTGCGCATCATTCGTGACAACACGCTGTCGTTGCAACGGTTGATCGAAGATTTGCTGTCGTACCAACAACACAAAAGTGCCGCGCCGTTGAAGGTCGAAAAGATTGATGTGAAGGCGATCATCGAACGCGTGGTGCGTGAGCATCGGTTGGAGATGCTGTCGCGTGCGATTTCGGTGGATGTGCGCGGGGAGGCGATCACTTTGCAAGGCGACAGCGAACAATTGCGCGTGGTGTTGGATAATCTGGTCGCGAACGCTATCAAGTACACGCCGCGCGGCGGCAAGGTACGTGTCATCGGTTCAAGCGATGGCGCGATGGCGCAGATTGACGTTGAAGATGACGGCCCAGGGGTCGCTCTGGAAGAACAGGAACGTGTGTTCGAATCGTTTTATCGGGGAGACGCCAGCGCCAATGGCAAGGTGAAGGGCTCCGGCCTTGGGCTGGCCATCGTGCGCGAATATGTGCTGGCGCATCAGGGCCATGTGTTCGTGGTCGATCCGGGCAAACCTGGCGGGCGGTTTCGCGTTCGGCTGCCTTTTGATTTGACGCGAAGCGACGCCTTTGTGGGCGCGGTGTCGCAGGGAGATTCTGTTGCGCAATAGGGTGAGTTGGTTGTCGTCTGGAGCGCCGTTGGCGCTGGGAGCGCCGCTGGCGCTGGGAGCGCCGCTGGCGCTGGGCGTGTTGCTAGCGCTGGGAAGCTGTGCAACGGTTCCCGACGCAGTGCTGCTGCCGAAACCGCCAGTACCTGAGGTCGTGACGCAAACCGTTTACGTGCCGGTCTACGTTGAGGTGGATAAACCAGCGCCGCCGACGCCTGCGCCTGAGCCGCTGAAGCTGCCGGAGGATCAGGAGCAAAGCCTCGCGCTATTGCTTGAAATGACGCGCTCGGCGAGTGCATCTGCCGACGATTTGCGTAAAGAATTTGTCGGCGCACAGAATGTGTTTAACAAAGACAAGTCATCGGTCAATCGCTTGCGATTTGCGTGGTTTTCTGCGCTACTCGGCCCGGCTGCGGGTGACGATGCGCGATTGTCAGGATTGCTTGAGCCGCTAGTCGCAAAGACCGGCGGGCTCGCGTTGACGCATCCGCTGCGCCCGGTCGCCGACCTGATACTCACACAGATTTCTGAGCGGACGCGACAGGTGCGCGAAGAACAAAAAAGAGCTGACGCGTTGCAACAAAAACTCGATGCATTGAAGGCGATTGAAAAGCAATTGCTCGACCGCGAACGTCGTCGCAACTAGGGCCGAGGATCAAGCATGGCTGCCGAAATCCTTCTCGTCGACGACGACCCTGATTTGCTGAAACTGATCGGCATGCGTTTATCCGCTGCCGGTTATCGCGTTCGCTCCGTTGAGAGTGGCGAATCTGCGTTGGCGCAGATTGCCGTGGCGAGGCCTGCTGTGGTGGTCACAGATTTGCGCATGCCGGGCATTGATGGCTTGCAACTCTTCGAGCAGATCAACGCACAGCATCCGACGTTACCGGTGATTATTCTCACGGCGCATGGCACGATTCCGGACGCGGTTGCCGCGACGCAGCGCGGCGTGTTCGGTTTTTTGACCAAGCCGTTTGACCCGCAGGAATTGCTTAAAAAAGTGGCGCAAGCCGCAGCGGTTGCTGGTGAGGCACGCGATGGCGGTGCGCCGTCCGGTGCGCCTGAGGCCTGGCGCGCCGAAATCGTGACGCGCAGCGCCAAGATGGACGACCTGCTGCGGCGCTCGCGGTTGGTGGCGGACTCGATGGCGGCGGTGCTGATCCTTGGCGAATCGGGCACCGGCAAAGAGTTACTGGCACGGGCGATTCACGCCGCGAGCAGCCGCGCCAACAAGCCGTTTCTGGCGGTGAACTGTGCTGCGATTCCAGAGCAACTGCTCGAGAGTGAACTGTTCGGTTACGCCAAGGGCGCATTTACCGGAGCGTCGACGGCGCAGCAGGGATTGTTTCAGGCAGCCGACGGCGGCACGCTGTTTCTCGATGAGATTGGCGACATGCCGCTGTCGTTGCAGGCCAAGTTGCTGCGTGTACTGCAGGAAGGTGCCGTGCGTCCGGTCGGCTCCACCCAATCGGTGAATGTGGACGTTCGCATCGTCTCAGCTACACATCGCAATCTCGATCAGATGCGCGCCGAGCGCACGTTCCGCGAAGATCTTTTTTATCGCCTGAACGTGGTGGCGCTCAAGCTGCCATCGCTCGCGGAGCGGCGCGAAGACATCCCGCTGCTGGCAAACCATTTCCTGAAAAAAATCGCGACGCGATACCGCAAACCGGTGCCAACGCTGGCCCCCGATGCGCTTGCCTCGCTGGTGCCTGCGCCGTGGCCGGGAAATGTGCGTCAGCTCGAAAATTTGCTGGAGCAGGCGGTGGCCTTGTCCACCACCCACATCATTCCGCTCTCGCTGATTCGTAACGGGCTGGACGATAGCGCCGCACCACTCGTGTCATTCGAATCTGCCCGCAAAACATTTGAGCGCGATTACCTCGTGCGCATCTTGAAGCTCACGGCCGGCAACGCCGCGCAAGCCGCCCAGATGGCCGGCCGCAATCGCACCGAGTTCTACAAGCTTTTGCAGCGGCACAATCTTGAGCCGAGCATGTTTAAGGACTGACTTCGCTCGTCCGAATCGCCATGAGAATTCAATACAAAATCCTGCGCGAAACCGCTCGCCAGCATCTGCCCGCGTATGCAACGCAAGGCTCGGCGGGCCTTGATTTGCGCGCCTGCATCGATGCCGATATCGTGCTCGAACCCGGCGCGACCACGCTCATTCCCACCGGTATCGCGATCTTCATCGCCGACCCTGGCTACGCCGCGCTGATCCTGCCGCGCTCCGGTCTCGGCCATAAACACGGCATCGTGCTCGGCAATCTGGTGGGCCTGATCGATAGCGACTATCAGGGCGAGCTCATGGTGAGTTGCTGGAATCGTGGCGGCGCGACGTTCACTATTACGCCGCAAGAACGGATCGCGCAACTCGTCATCGTTCCGGTGCAACAGGTTCAGTTCGATGCGGTAACCGAGTTCACCGCGAGTGATCGTGGCGCGGGCGGCTTCGGCAGCACCGGTCGTACGTAGCAGCTTTTTGCTGAAAGCAAGCCTTAACGAGGGCTAAGCGCAATAAATCGTTAAAGTTGACTTCGGCCATAAATCAGCTCTAGCCCATGTTCCGTGGCATTTTTAGCGATAAGTCATCATAAAATCGTAGCCGCGCTTCTATTCTGTTGCCACCACTTTCAATGCAGCCTCACAGCGACCGCGACCGGCGGCTCTAACGCGCTGCAAACCCAATTCGTGAGCCATCGCTGCGACTCCCGCGTCACCCGTCTTACCAGTTGCAACAACGCTTCGCGCTAAAGCGACGAGTTCAAGCATGCAAATCTCATCAGCCGTTCTGGTGATATCAGGGTTAGTCCGTCGAAAAACACAAGGAACCTCTGGCCCACGGTTCATGGCCCAGTAAAAAATCCCAACATCCTCTTGCGTTGCGCGATGAGATTTTGTGGCGAGCGCTTCGACTCGCTCCTGAATTCGCGAACCTGTTCGCTGCCAGCCATGCGCTCGCGCAATGCGTCGAGCCAGTACCGAATCAAGCACCGGGCCTTCAACTTCGATGACATGCGCAATCATTCTTGCCAACGTGCTGTCGTAGGAAGTGTCGAAGAACGCGTCAGCTTCGACTCGATCAACCACCGACAGTGGATTCGCCTCAACATACTCAACGACGCGCACAGGCACAGTGTTAGAAGTGTTCTTGGCATATTTCTCCCGCTGCGAATCGTTCGATTTCGACACCGCCGATGAATCGTCGTTCGCAATATCCAAATAGCTTGCGTTGTATCGCAAGGTGGATTCGTCACCAGTTTCTTTGCACGCTCTAGCGGCGATGGCCCCGTTTTCTTTGGCTTTGGCGATGACAACTGCTACGGCAAGTCTCGCAGCCTCTCTTTCGGCGGCGACTGCGCGATCTAGCCGACTCGCTGTGAGTAGTGATGTCAACTTTTCATCCAACTTCTCTAACGTGCCTGCTGAGTCAATCCACCAGTCAGTCGACCACACACGCAGTATTTCCCAGCCCAGTCCGCGAAGCACTTGTTCTCGCAACTTGTCGCGGTCGCGCGCAGTGGCGGAGCGGTGATATGTGGCACCGTCGCACTCGATCCCGGTCAGGTAAATGCCCTTCGCGTCGGGATGAACTACCGCCAAGTCAACGCGAAATGCCGACACTCCAATTTGGGAGTGTAACTGCCAGCCTTTTTTTGTTAGCGCAGATGCAACAGCTTCTTCAAACGGGCTATCGAAGTCTTCAGCCCGCGCTTCGGACGCCTCCGCCAACGCACGAGGACCGCGCTCGGCAAACTCAAGAAAATGCTTGAGGTCACGCACGCCCACCGCCTTAGTGCGCGCCATATCCATCTGCTCCGCTTTGAGGCTAGAAAAAACTCGCAGCTCGTGACGAGCCCTCGTGATGGCAACGTTTAATCGTCGCTCACCGCCGTCTCGGTTCATTGGCCCGAAATTCATCGAGACGGCACCACTAAGGTCAGGCCCATACGTGACGCAAAAGTACATGATGTCCCGCTCGTCGCCTTGCACACTCTCAAGATTTTTGACGAAAATTGGTTCAAGCTCTGCCTCGGAAAAATACGGTTCGATAGACGGGTCTTTGCGGCGCTCATCATCCAGAAGGTCTTCGATTAGAGACTGCTGCTCCGTGTTGAACGTAACCACGCCAATGGTCAGCTTTGATTCCCGGAAACCCGGTGATCTCAGTCGTTCGACGAGGTCTGCGACTAACGCCTTGGCCTCGGGTTTGTTGATTCGAGCACCACCTTTTTCATAAATCCCGTTAACGTAATGGAAACTTACCGCTCGATCTTCTGTGACGGGTGACGGGAATGTCACAAGCGAACCGCCGTAATAATGATGATTTGAGAATGAGATCAGGCTCTCATTGCGGCTGCGGTAGTGCCATGCCAAGTTGAGAGTGGGTAGGTTTGCGCCCAAGCATTCGTCAAGGATGCTTTCCAGATCGCCCTCCGTGTCCTCATCATCCGCGATCGATTCAGCGCGGCCAAAAAAATTGGTAGGCGGCAATTGCTTCGGGTCGCCGACCATAACGACTTGCCTGCCGCGCGCAATCGCCCCTACAGCATCCCACACCGGAATCTGGGATGCCTCATCGAACACGACCAAATCAAATGTGGTGGCATCGGCGGCCAGGTACTGTGCTATCGATAGCGGGCTCATGAGAAGGCACGGCGTAAGCTTAGTCAGGGCCGTGGGTATTCGCACCATGAGTTCGCGTAGTGGCATATGGCGCTTCTTCTTGGTCATCTCATGCCGCAGTATTCCCCACTCTGAATTCCTCGTGACGTTCTCTTGAGTTGGAAGATTCGCACAAAGTCCCGCCCTTACCCACGCACGCGTAAGCTCTGTAAACCTATCGTCTAGCGCTCGAAAATCACTTATGCGCTTCTCGTGTTCGGCAGACACGAATGTTCTTATGACTGCCTCTTGATCTACGACGGCGTTTAGCCACCAGCGGCTATAGTTTGTTGCGAATGCTCGCCCGGTCGTACCCTGTGCAACAGCAGCATTCTCGATAGCCTGAACCAGCGGCGCAAGTCCCACCGCATGAGCAACCTCGCAGACCTTGCGCCAAGCGCACCATGCATGAAGTCGAGTTTCAGACTGCTCAATCCGCGAGCATCGACTGACGAGTTCAATCAGGGGGAATTCTCCAAACTCACTCTTCGACGCGTCGGAGAAACCACCGGCTGCGGCGAGCCGATCAATCGTCGGTTGCAGTGCGCCCCAAGCTCGCAGATATGACTCACCCGCTACGGCAATTTCGCCGCCATGTTCCAGCAGCGCGTTGTTGGGGCCGATAAGACGTTTCAGCGAGACTCTAACTGCCTCTGTATCTTCTTTGGAACTGGAGAAATTTGTAATCGCCGCGTTGACGGATTTCTGAAATTTCAACGCTCGCCTAACCTCGTCTACATGTGTTGTCAAACCATTCCAGAGGTTAGCGGTGATATTTGGTAGATCGTCATATCCACCCAAGCGTTGCTCGACTACGCCTCGCTCACGCACTCGCTGGAAGTCATTCAACAGTGCTGCACCGCAATTGCCTGATGCCACACACTCGTGGTCGCCGGCCAGTGCTCCAGATTGGCGAACCGCAAGCAGGTTAGCTTCAAATGTCAGGGCGGCTTCCAAATGCTCAGTTCTAGTAGCAAGCCCCGCCCATATGCCTGAGGTAACGGCTGCCAGATTCTCCATCGCTTTCAAGTCGGAATCCAATTGTCGCAACGTGCGCAAGCGAGCCAAATTTTGTCCGAGTGCTACGCCGCACTGACCGCTGTCGAGCAATTCAAAACCGACATCATCCCAAGGCTGGTCTTGCATAGCGGCGCTCAGCGCTTGCTGGAAGTTCAAAGCGCATTTTGCGATCATGGGGCGCGTTTTGAGACCTATCCAAACACCAGCTGCTTCGTTGCTTATTTCGAGCGCAGTAATCTCCGAATGCAACCCGCGAATTTTGACTAACAGGCGAATGTCTTTAGCGACGTCTGGCTCACCTTCACTGACAACGGTTTGATCCAGCAGCGTGCGAACTTTTCTTTTGCTGAACCAAGATTTTGGCCATATCGCTTTTTCAGCTTTAGCCCATTCGCGCTGCAACTGAATTATGTTCAGTTGCTCAATTTGGTCGCCATACTGCACTGAAAGCTGCTGGGTTAGCTGATCGAGCTTTTCAAGTTGGCTCAGCCCTAGCCGCAATACCTCAACTACTTCGACTGACCACGGCTTATCTATTTGCGCGTGTATTTCTCCACGCAGTTTCAACAGTTTTAGCCCTGCTCGGCAACGGCTGATGACTGAATCTGACCACTGAGGCGACAGCTGCCCGGTGAGGTCGCGGTGCGTGGTCAGCAGTGCGGTACCTTCTTGCAATCGGATAGCAATCGCATCCGTACTATCGCTCAGAGCAAATCGCCAGTCTCGCCCGAAAGATTGAGGCAGCGTGCGAGCGAGAACCGCAATTGCGCCGCGTGCCAGTCTATTCGACGGCATCTGAGGCAGCCCAACGAAGTGTGAGAACCGCTCATATTCCATCGCCAGCGCTTTCGCGGCCAGAACAACTTTGCGAGCGGCCTCAATGACGTTTTGTTGCCAACTTGGAGACCACTCACTCTGCGTAATGGCCGTCATCGCATTGCTCAAAAGTGATTGCTGTCCAATCGCTTGGGCGTTGACATCGAGACGATTAACCACGTCTCGGATCGCATCCAACGCGGCGAGGTCATGTATGTCAGCCTTGCCCCAACTAAGGTTTAGGATCGGTACGTCGTCGCCTGACAGGACGCGTCCAATTGAACCTGTAACCTTTCCGTTGAGTACTAAAGAGACGAGAAAGTATGAAAGCAGTAACAAAGAAATTGGCGGAGTCAAAGGTTTCGCCTGTTGATAAGATGAGGCTCGCGAGGCGCACATTCACGCTTGAATTCAAAGCCGATGTGGTGCGTCACCGGAAAGCGGAGAACCTGAGTTGGACTGACGCAGGC